>JAICGQ010000141.1 GCA_025923035.1 Pyrinomonadaceae bacterium
TCGATCAGCGTCGTCTGATAACCGAGAAAACTTCCGAGTTTCGCCAGCGCTGCGCCAACGTGCCCCGCGCCACAAACGACCAATCGCGGCGCCGGCTGCAATCGTTCGAACAACAACAGCCGCTCGTTGGCGAGTGCAAACCCCGGCGCAAAGTCGCTGACGCTGAACATGCGCGTCTCGTGATGCGACTTGAGAAACTCTGCTGCCGGTGTCTTTACCAGCGCATCAAGTTCCGAGTTACCGAGACTACCGGCGATGATCTCGTGTTCGTCGAGCAGCAGTTTTGATCCGGTACCTGGACCACGCACCGCGGTAACGACGACGCCAATCGAGCCGCGGTCGAGTAGTTGGGCAATCACCTGCGTGATTGTCGGCGGAGATGCGTGGTCAGTTTTGTCTGCCATCACCTGGGTTGGCGGGTGGGAAATCCGGGGGCTTACTTCTGCGCTTTGCTCAGTCCAAAAACCGAGCCGACTCGCCTGACGAGCCACAATGGTCCAACCAACAGATACACCGGATTCTTGAAGAAGGCGGGTTGATTACCTTCGATCGCATGACCCACGAACTGCAGGATCCAACCGACGATGAATAGCGCCAACGCCCACTGCCAGTTGAAAAAGAAGAGCGGCAGGGAAATGACGATCATCGGTATGCCGATGCTGTGCGTGAGCCGGTTTAGCGGGTGCTGGTGCTTGGCTTTGTAATTGGCCAGGAAATCTTGAGACATAGTCGTTATCCGTGTTCAGACGACCTCGATGAATATGTCCATCGTGCCGCCGCAAACCATTCCTTCCTCGCTCGCCTCATCAGCAGTGAGCGAAAAGTGGTGCAATTCAGACTTGCCGGACCGCATCGCAGCCTGCGCCTCGGACCAAACCTCCGCCTCGATGCAGCCGCCGCCGACGGTGCCTGCGACCTCCCCGTTTTGAAAGAAAAGCATCTTCGCGCCGCGTTGCTGCGGTGTCGAGCCGCGCGTGTGCGCGACAGTCGCTACGACGACGCGTTCACCGCGTTCTCCGGCGTCGTTGATCATGCGATAAAGATCGCGTTGCGGAATCGTGGGCATTTTTCGATTAGAGAGTGTACTCCTCCCGGTTAGGATCTCTCAAATATCTGGTTCAACTCGGCGAATGCAGCGCCTTCGCCCAGCGCGTCGAACGTTCCGGTGGACGCGATGCTTTGAGCCGCGCGCATGAACGCCCCCCACGCCACGCGTGCGAGTGCAGAACCGACGGAAATCCGTCGCACTCCGAGATCGGCGAGCTTCGCCACGGTGAGATTCGGATCGGGCCGCGAGACCAACACGTTCACGGGTTTCGGTGAAACTTCGCGCACGATCTCCGCGATTTGACCTGGATCGGTTACGCCGGGAGCGTAAAGACAGTCGGCGCCTGCATCCGCATACGCGATCAATCGTTGCAACGAGACGATGAAAGCATTTCGGTCGCGCGTCAGAAATGCCTCGCAGCGTCCGGTCAGGACCACCGGAATGCCTGAAGCATCGATGGCTCGTCGCGCGGCTTTGATCCTTTCGACTGCAAGTTGTATATCGTAGAGCGGCGTTTCGCTGTTGCCGGTCGAATCCTCGATCGACAGTCCGGCTGTACCGGTGGCTACGCAACGCGTCACGTTCTCGGCGACACCTTCAGGCTCATCGGCGTAACCATGCCGGAAATCGGCGTTGACTGGCAAAGGCGTCGCGTGAACAATGTCGCGAACGTGTTCGAGCACAGCATCTACAGCCGGCGCTTCGTCAAGCATTCCCTTGCTGAACGCGAATCCGGAAGACGTCGTCGCCAATGCTTTGAAACCAAGATGTCGAAGGTACATTGCGGAGCCAACGTCCCACGGATTCGGCAGCACAAAACAGCCTTCGGCGTGCAAACTTCTGAAAACTTCAACCGCAGCTCGTTGAGTCTCACTCATATGAACAAACTTCCTTTGATTGTAATTGTTATGTTGATAGCAGCCGGCAGCGTGTTTGCGCAAACTGCGCCGGACGCCGCGGAGTTGACCAGGCTGCTAAACGAATTCCTCGCGGGTGCGTCGCGCGGCGATGCGGCGATTCACGATCGCTTCTGGGCTGACGATCTGATCTACACGCGTTCAGCAGGACGCCGCGTGACGAAAGCTGACGTCTTGCGCGACGTGCGCAACGCACCGCCGCCAAAACCCGGCGCTCCGGCTACGATCTACACCGCCGAAGACATTCGCATTCAGCAGTACGGCGACACCGCCATCGTTGCGTTTCGTTTAGTTGCTACAACTGACTCCGGCGGAACAAAGTCGGTTGCGAATCTGCTGAACAGCGGCGCGTTCGTCAAACGAAACGGCAAATGGCAGGTGGTTAATTGGCAGTCAACGCGGATGCCGCGCACTGAAGACGAGAGCATAAGCGAAGTCGCCGTTGTGGTACATGCGCTTAACCAATCGTTTCTAACGCCGGATCAAACCAAGCTGAACTCGCTGATTGATCCCAACTTTGTCTGGTCGCGGGACGACAACGAACCGCTCGGTCGAACACTCTTGATCGACGATTTGACTGCGGGTAAGTTGAAGTTTGCCAGACCGGAAACCGCGAAGATCATTGTTTCAATATACGGGGAAACGGCGGTCGTGCGTGGCTGGTTGCTAAAAGAGAGAACAGCAGGTAAGCCTCAAGCGCTGCTTTACATGCTCACACTGGTCAACCAGGTTGATGGGTGGAAAGCGGTTGCGCTGCATTCCAGCAGCCGCGATAGCGATCCGAAGTGAACCGTGGTCACGGTTGCGGTTTCTTAGCGGGCTTCTCTTTCGACGGCGGCTGCAATTCCATCTGATCGCGTCGCTGCTGCAACTTCGCCCTCAAGACATCGACTTCCTGATCTGCGCTCGCGCTGGCAGTTTCCAAACGCGCCTTGCTGGTTTCGAGGATCTTGAACTGCGCGCGCAACCTGCCTCGTTCGGTTTCGAGTTGACGTCGCCGCGCGTCACGGGCCTCTTCCGGACGCACCGATCCATAACCCTGCGTCGCGCGTTCGATGTTCTCGGGCTTTATCGCATACTCGATCTGTTCCAGCTTCGATTCGATGTCTGCCATCTTGGTCTCAGTGTCGAGTAACTGCGCGCGCAACTGTTCGGATCGTTGTTCGGCACGAGACAATCGCTCCATATCGAGGTGATAACGATCGTCCTCCTGCATGTCGCCCAGCTTGCTGTTGAGCCGCTCGACCTGATTGGAGAGCGAGTTGACCGTCTTCTGCATCTCCTCGGTTGAGGCGCCTTCGGGTTTCCTGGCCGGTGAAGCAGTGGGGTCCGGACTCTGCGTTGGGTCGGCTTGCGTTTCGTCGGCCGTGCTGATGATCTTCACGTCGCCGGTCGTAGATGTCTCGGTAGCAGGCGCGATCGGGGGATTCGTAATCACCGGTTTCGGTGCTGCCGGTTTCGTCGCACGACGCGTGCGTTTCTTCTTTGTCTGTGCATCAGCTTCGACGATGCAGCAGGTCACTAGCAAAAACGCGGCGACGAAAATTTTCATGTAACTGCGAATCCGAGTAGGCATCGGCAACACTCCTTCTTTACGAACCTAAGATACCCCCGCAACCGAGATGCCATCAAGCTTGAGGCAGATGCTTCGGTTTTAACGTTAGCCTGCGGATCGGGTTCCAAAAACAGGATTAACTGGGGTTTTGCTGGCGTCTCGCCACAACCTGATACAGCGCGTTCTTGAAAAATACGCGCTTGAGACGGTCGCCGAGATGACGTGCCGGTATTTGCCGCGCGCGGGCGCGCGCTTCGTCGATGTTGCTCTTTTCACTGAGGATTTCAACCGGCAGATCGTGAAAGAGCGCAGTCGCGGAGGTGAGCCTCAGATGTGTCGTGTGATCCGCAAACGGACCGATCTCGTAAGGCACGCCGAGCGCTCGCCAACTCGAATGCATTCCGGCCGCGACGCTGTAAAGCGGATGATGAATGTTGACCGTGAAGTACAGCAGACCACCGGGTGTCAGTATCCGCACCAGCTCCTTCACGATCTGCGCCGGCGATTCAGCGTGATCGACTACGTTGTCGCAAATCACAACGTCGAAACTCTGATCGAGGAACGGTAACGATTCGCCGACGGCGGCGACTGTCGGCGCCCGTCGCTGCCAACCGGGAAACAGATTGCCGTAATCAACCGCTAACGGATCGACACCGACGCGACGTTCGCCGCCGAAACAGAAGATCAACCCATGCGCGCCGCTGCCGACTTCGATAACTCGCGCGTCGTTTGGAATCGGCTGAAACGTCTCTAATAGATCGCGCACGCGCCGGGACGACTTCGTCATCGCGGCGATCACCTCGTCCTCGTGACCGCGCAGTTGTTGGGCTTTGTCTTGTTGGTAGGCGAGTTGTCGTTCCAGCGCGCGTTGCGCAAGTTTTCGGCGCCAGTTCATCAGAACGGTTGGACTCTAAAAGTGATGTTCATCGCGGGCGCGCTCGTTAACGATTCGACGCTGATCAACTGCGCGCCTGCTGCGGCATATTCGCGAACGTTGGCAGCGCTGATTTTACCCGTGTACTCAATCACCACCGATTTCGACAGTTCTTTCGCGATGCCCGCGAGTCGCCGGAATTCGTCGACCGTCAGATCTTCGAACACAACGACGTCCGCCGCCGCCTCGAGTGCATCGCGCAACTCGCTTTCATTCGCGACCTGCACGCCGACCTTGTGCAAGTAACCGAGTTTCTCTTTCGCGCTTTTAACCGCTGCCGAAACGCCGCCGAGTATCGCGACGTGATTCGACGTCACGACCACGCCATCGTCGAGTCCGAACCGGCCGTTGTAACCACCGCCGAGTTCGACTGCGTAACGTTCAAGCAAACGTAGACCGGGAGTCGTCGCGCGGGTGTCGACGATCTGCGCGCCGGTACCTTCGACTGCCGCGACAAACTGGTTCGTCAGCGTCGCGATTCCTGACAGCCGTTGCATGAGATTCAGCGCGACCCGTTCCGCAGAGATCAGCACATCGGCAAAACCAATCATCCGCGCGATCACTTTACCTGATTCGACGCGCTCGCCGTCGGAAACAAACGCTTCGAGCTGTTGCTGTGAATCGAGTGTCAGAAAAACTTCTTCTGCCGCTTCGAGTCCGGCGACGATCATGTTCTCGCCGGCAACGAAACGCGCCCGCGCGCGCGTGTTGCGCACGATGATCGACTGCGTAGTGATGTCGCCCCGGCCAAGATCCTCGCGCAGGAAGAGACCGATCTGAGAATAAAGCGCGCCTTCGTCGATCCAGTTCATTGCAGGTTCTCGATTGACTGGTCCAGCGCCTTGATCTGGAGTTCGATCTCCTTGATGCGATCCTGCGCTTGCTGGACCTTTTCAGCGGGAGCGCGCGAGGCGAAGTCCGGGTTCGCGAGCTGTCCCTGAAGTTTCTTAGCTTCGCCCTGGAGCTTCTCTTTCTTTCGCTCCAGTCGCTTCGTTTCTTCAGCGAAGTCGACCAGGCCTTCCAACGGCACCGCCACTTCATCCGTACTCGTGAGCAGAAACTTTGCGGACGCCTTCGGCGCGCTCAGATTTGCGGAGATATCAATCGCTGATGCGCCTGTCAATCGTTTCATCTGATCCGTGTTCTCTTCGATTACTTTGCGCAGGCCGGCATTCGGGATACCGATGAGCACCGTAATCTTGTCAGACGGTTTCAGGTTGTACTCGGATCGGATGTTTCTGACGCCGGAGATCAGGTTGATGAGCGTCTGCATTTCGCTTTCCGCCGCGTCGTCGACTGGTCCACCCTGCGGATAGGCAGTCAACATGATCGTCGGTTCGGCGTTTGAGTAAGCCGGATGGTGCGGCTTTTCGCCAGGCAGACGTTGCCACAACTCTTCCGTGATGTACGGCATGAACGGGTGCAACAAGCGCAATGCGTGTTCGAGCACCGTCAGCAAGCGCGAGCGCGCTTGGCTTCGTTGAGCGCTGGGTGTGTCTGAGGTGACGTCTGACTTGGTTAGTTCGATGTACCAGTCGCAGAAGTCGTCCCAGAAGAAGTGATACAGCGTTTGCACTGCGCCGTGAAACTCGTACGCGTCGAGGGCGGCGTTCATTTCACGTGCCGTCTTGTTCAGGCGCGCGATGATCCAGCGATCGTGCAGCGCGAGATCGGCGTTGGTTGATTGCAGGAGTTCCGGTTTTACTTCGGCGCCTTCCGAATAAAGCAATGCGAATCGCGCGGCGTTCCAGATCTTGTTGGCGAAGTTGCGATACGACTCGACTTGTTTTTCGTTCCAGCGTGTGTCGGTGGTTCCGACTTGCGCAAGCGTCAGGCGAGTTGCGTCAACGCCGAACTTATCAAAGACGTCGAGCGGATCCACACCGTTCATCTTCGTCTTCGACATGCGCTGGCCGTGGGCGTCTAGAATCGTTCCCGTGACGAAGACGTCGGAGAACGGTTTCTTGCCGGTGAACTTCAAACCCGTCATCACCATGCGCGAGACCCACAGGAAGATGATGTCGCGCGCGGTCACCAGCACCGACGTCGGATAAAACGTTTCCAGATCTTTGGTTTCTTCAGGCCAACCGAGCGTCGAGAATGGCCACAACGCTGATGAGAACCAGGTGTCGAGGACGTCCTGGTCCTGCGTGATCTCGGCTGTGCCCGCCATTTCGCGCGCCTCTTCTTCGGAACGCGCGACGATCACTGCGCCGGTCGATGTGTACCAGGCGGGAATCTGGTGTCCCCACCACAACTGGCGCGAGATGGTCCAGTCGCGCAGGTTTTCGAGCCAGTTCGTGTAGATCTTTTCGTACGGTGTTTCCGGAACGAAGCGGGGCTGGTGCTCGCGCGACATTAAGTCGAGCGCGAGATCGCGCAGTTGGTCCATCTTCATGAACCACTGCGTTGAGATTAGTGGTTCGATCACTGTCTTGCAGCGCTCGCATTTCGAGATCGAGAATTCGTAATCGATTACTTTTTCGAGCAGTCCGAGCGCTTCGAATTCTTCGACGACCTTTTCGCGTGCCTTGTAACGATCGAGACCAGCGAAACGTTCGCCTGCGTCTGCCGTCATTTTGGCGAACGTGTCGATCACGACCACCTGCGGCAGGTTGTGACGCTCGCCCATGTCGTAGTCGTTCGGATCGTGTGCGGGTGTCACCTTCACCGCGCCGGTGCCGAATTCCGGATCGACAAAGTCGTCGGCGATGACCGGGATCTCGCGATTTGTGAGTGGCAACAGGACTATTGCGCCGACGAGTTCGCGATAGCGTTCGTCGTTCGGGTTCACGGCGACACCTGTATCGCCGAGCATCGTCTCGGGTCGCGTTGTCGCGACGGTGATCCGACGGTCGCTGCCTTTGATCGGATACTGCAGGAAGTAAAGTTTGCCGGCTTGCGGAAGTTTCTCGACTTCGAGATCCGAAAGCACCGTTTGATCCTGCGGGCACCAGTTAACGATCCGGTTGCCGCGATAGATCATTCCCTCTTCGTAAAGACGCACGAACACTTCGCGCACGGCCCGCGAGAGGTCTTCGTCCATCGTGAACTTTTCGCGCGACCAGTCGACTGATGCGCCTTCGCGACGCATTTGGACGGTGATCTGTCCGCCAGATTCTCGTTTCCACGTCCAGACGCGTTCGACGAAGAGTTCGCGTCCGAGATCGTGGCGCGACTTGCCTTCCTTCTTCAATGCGCGCGAGACCATGAGTTGTGTCGAGATTCCCGCGTGGTCCATGCCCGGCAACCACAGACTTCTGAAACCGGACATCCGCTTGTGTCGCGTCATCACGTCCATGAGCGTGTGCTGTAGCGCATGGCCCATGTGCAGCGATCCGGTGACGTTTGGAGGTGGAATCGCAATGGAAAACACCGGCGCCTCCGGGTCTTGATTTATCTCGGGCGCAAAGAACCCATTCCTCTCCCACCGTTCGTAGTGATGCTGCTCCGCCTGCTTCGGATCGTACTGTTTCGGAATCTCCATTACGTCGCGCTGTCCTATTGTGCTTGAGTGAAAAGTAAAGGGTAGAGTCTACGCCAGACAACCAACAAAGTTCAAAAAGAGGTTGGCACGGCGAAAAAAAAAGCAGGTGATCCCTCTCGAGATCACCTGCTCTTCTTCGCGGATAAGAATCTTAGTTCGCTTGTCTCTCTTCCAGTTGCCGTTTGATCAGCAGCTCCGCGAGGTCGGGGACGACTTCCCAGGCGATTTCGCGGATTACTTTGTCGGACATTAGTTCGACGCAGCGGCGGGCGATGGCGTCGATCATTTCGGGGGAGAGTTGATCGGGCGTGAACGACGTGACAGGGGCGGAAGATGATGGTTGAGCAACCGAGCTGTCCGTCGTTGGGAATTCGGTTTCGCCGAAGACCGGAACCGGATCGGGCGTCAGTTCGGGTGGAGCGACCGGTGATTCGTACGGTTCGATTTCAGTTACAGCAGGCGACGCGTATGAGGCGTCGTTTGATGAGTAATAGACTTCCTGCGTTTCCGCAAATGACGAATGGACCTCTGGTTGATACGCAGGCACAGATGGTGCTTGTGTTTCCGTTACTTCGGGTTCGACGAAAGCGCGCACGGGGGTTGGTTCATACCCGGATGCCGCTGCAGCATAGGCCGGCGCGTCATCGACCGCCGCGTCTTCAAGGTCCAACACAAAATCATCCGCCGATGCGTGCGCGGGTTCGATGTCGCCAAGGTCCAGTAATACATCCGCTGACTCAGTATGTGAATCGCTCTTTGTTTCGGTGATTCCGGGTTCCATTCTGCCCTCGTGTTCTGACGTTCCCTCTTGCTTTGACGACTGCATATCGCTCAGCACCGCTTCCAGCCGTGCTGATGGGGTAACACTCACTGACTCACTGACCGGCGCGTCGACTCTGGGCAGATTGTCGACCACCATGTCGTCCGGCAATGGAATAGTGTCAGCCGTGGTCAGTTCGAGTTCCTGAGCGCTCAGCCGCGGGTCCTCGGCCGGCTCCTCCGTCTTCGGAAGCTCCGCCGTCGAAGCCTCCTTCTCGGCAGGCGGGCTGCCTACGAGCGCTCCCACTCTGTCGATCAGTCGTCGAATTGATGAAAATGGTTTCGTCAATATGTCATCCGCGCCAACTCTGCGCGCCTCCGCTTCGTCGAACGGCTCAAACGAGCCAACGAGCAGCATCACGGGGATGTGTTTCAGCTTCTCGTTTGTTTTGACGTATCTGCAGACTTCGTAACCATCGGGAGAAGGCATGAAAACGTCTGCAAGAACTATATCCGGGGCAAAATCCAGGAGCTTATCGATCGCCTCCTGACCGTTGCTGACAGCCAACACTTGCACACCTTCGTCAGCAAACGTAAGGTCGATGACTTTCTGAATGGTGGCCGAATCGTCGGCAAGTAGGAGTTTGCGTCCAGCTAGCAAAGCCAGTCCCTTTTAGCTGAATTGCACCATCGGCGGGGCCTTGTGCAAAAGCACGGATGGCGCGGGCAAGTCGTCGCAGTGGGCCCTTGGAACAGACCTCGTATGAAACCTAACACCCGCAGTTACGGGCAGTCAAGAGTTTAGTTTTTGACGACTATGTCGTCACCGGTGTTGGGTTTGCCATCCGGGCCGAGGGAACGAAGGGAATACTGGGTTTGTTCGCCGTCATACTCGTAAGGCCGGAACCACGGATCCAGACGAATGACGGGAGTCAGGTATCTCGGGCTGAGGTGATCTATCAAAACAGATTCTTTGTCGGAAACGACGTAGTACCCACGCTCGCGACGATATCTATCAAGAGCCTGAGCGATCAGCGATAAGTCGTTAGTCGCAATCGAACGCTTCATTTCATCTACGGCAACGGAAATGGCCTGTAAATCCACCCACTCTCGATTGCCGCTCTTCATGGCTGCGACTTGCCAGCCGCGACGATCGCGGGCGAACCGGAAGTCGAGTTGAACCAAAGCAGTGATGAGCCCGGTGGCGTCGGAAGAGCCGACGGACAAGCCGAAAGGCGAAACTTCTTTGATACGAACGTCATCCGACGGCAGCGTTACGCCAAACAGCGCCGCCACCAAACAACGCGCACGCTTCGTCGTCAGATCCATCGCATCAGCTTTACGCGCAGACTCGGAAGGCGCGTCACAATTGTCAACGGCAACTTCAAGTTTCGCCGCCTGCGCGATGAAGTCGAGACGTTCCCAACGATCCGGCGCGATCCTAACGTCACTCAACCGCCAACGACCATCATGCTGCGTCGCGCGCAACACAAGCTGCAACTCCGCAGTCGCTTCAGCGCCTTCAGTCGAACTCGATCGCACCTGCTGCACGCGCACTGAATCCGACGGCAACGAGATCCCCACCATCGTCCGGATCGCTTTGCGCGCCTGACTCGAACTCAGATCCGCGCGTGCTTCACTCGGAAGCAGGAACAAACCACAAATGACACAGATCAAAAAACGGACGTTCAAACGAGTCACTCCGCGGCCTGCTTGCCAATCAACATCTGCAACATGATCTGCAACTGCGCAGTCGTGAACGGCTTCGGCAAAAACACACACGCCCCCGCCGAAAAACTATCCGACGACAACTTCGGATCGTGCTCAGCAGTCATCATCATCACTGGAATCTTCTTCAGCCGCTCCTCGGCTTTCATGTACCGCACCAGTTCCGGTCCGGAAATGTGCGGCATCACAACGTCGAGAATCGCCGCGGTAAAATCACAGTCCGACTGCAAGGTCTTGTAAGCCTCGCGTCCGTCGCGCGCGGTCACCACCGTGAAGTTTTCCTTCTCGAGAATCGTGGCGATTAATCGCAGTATCGCGGGATCATCGTCGGCGACCAGCATCCGCCGCGTAGTGTTGTCATTGCTCCCACTCGTCAAGTCGTCGTTATTCTCATTCATGTGAGTGTTCCTCGTAGAACAGTGAGACAGAGTTTTCAGATCTCTACTGCGCGACAACTCTCGCCCGATTTCATCGACAATTCCGCGGCAAGCTTAATCGCCGCCACCATGCTCGAGTGCTCGGCGAGTCCCTTGCCTGCGATGTCGAAAGCGGTGCCGTGATCGACTGAGGTCCGGATAAAAGGCAGACCCAGCGTCACATTCACCGCCTCGCCAAACGACAAACACTTCACCGGGATCATCGCCTGATCGTGATAACACGCGATCACGGCGTCGAACTCGCCGCGCGAGGCGCGCAGAAACACGGTATCAGCCGAGAACGGTCCCTGTACATTGATTTCTTCGAGCCGGCGGCTGGCCTCGATCGCCGGCATGATCTCCGACGCCTCTTCCACGCCAAACAAACCA
>JAICGQ010000142.1 GCA_025923035.1 Pyrinomonadaceae bacterium
CATCCGCCGGCGACAACTGAACTGGCGCAGGCAGATGTACTCCCGGCTGCTTCTCAGCGTCGCTGACTGCCTTTCCTGCCGCAGTCGCGGACCTCTTCAGAAACACAGCCAGTTCCGCTCTCGTTTCGGGAACGACAGTTATCGGCGCTTCTTTGTCCTCTCCGTTTGGACCAAGCCAGTCGTCGAAACCGTCGGCTTTTGCGCGGAGAATAAATGGCACATGCGGCGCTGGGATCGTGAAATCACCGGAAGCGCTTTTCGCGCTGGTGTGCCAGCAAATTTCCGGGTTGGCTGCGTGGCACATTTTGAATTCAACGCTTTCAACCGGTAGCCCGGTCTTGGCGTCAACACTCTTACCAACAAGCATCCCGTTCTTCGGCAACATCGAAATCGTTACCGAAGCCCGAACGTTAGCATCATTCAACACGACTTCCGGGATGGGCGCGGAGGGCTGGCGAAAGAACGCGTTGGACGGCGGATAGAAACCGCGAGCGGAGTAATCGTAAGAGACTCTATACGTACCTGCCTTATTCACAACGATCGTGAATTGCCCACGGTCGTCAGACAACGCGCAAGGGATAACCATATTGGGCTTAGTCGGATCGAAGTCGGCCGCGAAGGCGCACATTCTGACACCACAGACCGCTTTCCCGTCGTTGTCGTTTACCTGGCCTGTAATGATGTAATTCGACTGCGTTGAAACCAGGCTGATGAGGGCTGCTAGCAGACTTGCTGAGATGAGGCTGATCATCACTGCTCCTTTTGAAACTGTCCACCAAAAGATGCGAACGCTGATGACGAGTGAGACTCTATCCCCACAGTTCGGTTAAGTCAATTTTTGCCGGCAAGATGATGTTGATTGCGGCCCGTGCCCGGCGGCACAACGTACATGAGGACGCGCCGTAATGCGGCACCCTGTGCATACTATTGTTAGCTTCCCTTCCGCGCTCTAATACCTTGAGCCTTCCAGGTGAATTCATCACCCGTGTAAATCGTGCTGTTTACTATGTATTTAAATCCATCTGCTCTTTGTTCCACTATTTTTACTCTAGCTCCTAAGTTATTCGGGTACTGTAACGAGAGGCTCGGTGGAGACATATATTGAATGGCGTAATACACTTCATGATCTTCGAAGTCTGATAAGATTTCCGTACCTTCTTGAATGAGAAGCAACTCGCCTATCCCGGAATCAATTTCAGGAGAGTTGGCCACGCTCTTCAAATGCTCTGTAGATAGGGAAACCAAACTAGCGATATGTCTGAGGTAGGATGCCGGGTTGTTGCTTCGCTTCTCAAGTACGACTGCGATGTCGTGTACCAATTGGTGAACTTGACCCACGTCATCACAGCTAAGTGCATTAAGATTTAAGAGCGGTCCCTGGAGAGTATTGGACCGAATCCCCGACGCGAATACTGGAATCAGATGAAGGTCAGCCCCCCACCTTGCTCCTAACTCAAAGAGCACATACGCAGATTGGATGCTAGCTGGAGTGATTAAGCCGATAAATACGGTCGCGCTTCTCACTTCCGCACGCAACTGGTCTTCCGTACGAGCCCCAGCCGGTAATCTGTAGCCGTCCACACTGGTGCACCTAATTTGATCCTGAGGAATATTAAGGGCACTCCTTAGCAACTCAATTAGGGCCAGCGCCAAATCTGCATCTTTACTACTGTGGCTAATGAATATATCCATTCCTTTTTGTTCTCCATGTGCACCCTAATGATCTTCTGGATGACACCTTCCGCGCTGAGGTTTAAGACGTATGTCGATCATCGTTAAAGGTGCTTGTGTCCCTGCAATTCTGCCGCGAGTATGAGATTCATGAGCGCCAGAGGAATGTTTTTGTGAACGACTCGCAAGTGCTAACACCGCGCCGCCGGCACTGTCAATAGCACATCCTCACACTAGATCCAGACCATCAGTTTTCACTGCAACTGGTCCTATTCTTAATTAGTGCCGAGTGCGCTACCGAATCGATAAGAAGGGGGTGTCGCGTACGAATAAGAAGTGGCTATAGAGATCAACTAGGATCGTACGCACGCCTTGCCTTCACCGTAACGAACTCTTCGGTCTCGATGATGTAGGCCGTGAGGTTGTAGCCGTAGACGCAGCCAGTGTCGAGGCCGATGGCTTTTTTCCCACGCCGTGGCTCCGCTGACGGCCAGTGGCCGAAGAGCACCGTCTTCTCGCCGTAGTACACGTGATACCACGGAGTTCCCTCTTCGCTCTCACGATCCGGCCCCAGCGTCCGCAGACGCGTCATGTCGCCCGTCGTCTGCGAATGAAGCTCGACATTCGGACGCAACCCTGCATGGACCACCAGATGCGTACCCAGATCGATCGTAAACGGCAAGCGGTTCAAAAAACTAGCGTAGTGATCTTTCTCACCTTTTAACTCCCGATGCGCCTCTCGCTGCGCCGGCTTCAGCTCGACATCCTCGCCACACCATTTTCGACGCAACTGCAAATCATGATTGCCGATGACGGTGGTGAAGCGCGGATCGGTCATGAATTTTTCGAGGACTTCGCGATTCTTCGGACCTTTCGTGATCAAGTCTCCCACGGAGATAACCCGGTCGCGATCGCCGAGATTGACCTTCGCCATCAGATCCATCAACTCGTCGAAACAACCATGAATGTCTCCAACTATGATCGTGCGGCTATTCATCCATTCCTCCAACTCAGGGTTAATCGCAGTCTATGGGATCACAAAAGCTCAATCAACATGCGTGCCATTCAATCGGGCGCTTAGCGTATTGAGCCGAGCACGCTGGAAATGTTATCTTCGCCAGGCAATCGGAACACAACGAAGGAGTTAAGAAGTACTGCATGGCAATTTCTCGGAATCACAAGGGGCATGCTCTGCTGGCATTAGTCACCATCCTTTCGCTTGCTGCGGTCTGTTCCGCGCAAACAGTCACTGACTCGAGTTCCAACACCACAATCAAGATCAAGAATTTTGGCCAGATGGACGACCGCTTTTATCGCGGCGCTCAGCCAAAAGAGCGGGACTACAAAGCGCTCGCGCAGCTCGGTATCAAGACGATTATCGACCTGCGAGAAGACCCGGAAGAGTATTCGAAGTCCGCGGTCGAGGCCGTGGGAATGACTTACGTAAACATTCCCATGATCGCCAAGAAGTACCCGACCCCCGAAGCGACGGCGACGTTTCTCAAGACCGTGAACGATCCTGCGACCGGCAAGTTTTTCGTACACTGCGCGGGCGGCCGCCATCGCACAGGCGCCATGGGCGCCGTTTATCGCTTCAACTTCTACAACTGGAATTTCGATCAGGTGTACAAGGAAATGAAGCAATACGACTTCTATACGAGCTGGGGCCACGGCGCCTTCAAAGACTTCGTGAAGGACTACGCGCAGAAGCACCAGTCGCAGACCACCGAGAATTAGTCCGAATCAAACGACAAGAGGACGGGGTGACGCGGAGACGGGGTGAAGGGGAGACGCGGTGACGCGGTGACGCGGGGACGCGGTGACTACTGCAGATTGCTCCAGATCCCCCGCCTCCGTTTCTCCGCGTCTCCCCTTCACCGCGTCTCCGCGTCAGCGCGCGCGTCTCCCCTTCACCGCGTCTGCCGCACCTACCGGTAAATGTAAGTTTTACTTTCCTTCTGCTTCCACTCGACGCTGTCAACATTCTCCGTGTCCGCGGACATTATTTCATCACTCAACTTCGCCGTCCGAACGACCGGATCAAGATTGACCATATAAACAATCTTGCCAATCGGTTCATCCTGGTCCTGCCGGTTGAGTTCGAGAAGTTCGAAGTCAAAACCATGGCGGATGAACAGCTTCTTCAGCATGTCGTTGGTCCTGTCGACGTCGCGTGTCGAAACCGACATCTCCATCGAACGAAACACCTGAAACTGTTCGAAGTATTCGAGCAGCGACAAGGCGATCAAAACGAAAAGCGTCAGGATCACGGCCATGTCCCAACGACCAACACCCGCCGCCAGACCAACTCCGAGACACACCAGCAACACGGTCGTTTCTTTTGGGTCGCGAATGTTCGTGCGGAAACGAACGAGCGACGCAGCCGCGAAAATACCAAACGCACGCGCCGCACTGTCGCCGACGACCATCATCATCGCCCCCGCAACGACCGCCATCAGGATCTGCGTCTGGGCCACGTACGGATTGCGCCGGAAGATTGGAACACCGCGTCGCGGACGAAACGCGAGCAGTGCGGCGAGAAAAGCGGCGAGCGAAAAACGCAGCGCGATGCGCGCAGCCAATGATTCCCAACTCGCCAATGTCGAAGGTGCGAGACCCGCTCCGTCCCGGCCAAACAGTTCGCCGACCAGAGGGATTTGGTCTTGAGGTTGGGAAGTCGCGGTCACGTCAGGCGAGGCTGCGGGCGCGACTCTGCTCGTCGCTTCACCTTCGCCAGGAACGTAAAAATAGTAAGCCAGTAATCCGCTCCCCAACAGCAAGAGGACAAACGTCCCCAACACCGCGAGAGTCACACGCTTCATGTCTCATTTACCTTTCTAAGTGGCAACCTCGCTTCGCCAATCACTGTTTGGCCCATAGCCGGTTTCGCTTGAGCGGATGAACACTGCCGACGGGCGGTGAACTGTTTGGGCCTTCAAAAAACATCTGGCTGTTGAACTGCTCTTCACCCGGCGCCATCTCCGGCATCACGTAAACGCCGTCGGATCTCATCACGCGCGCCTTCACGTTGTCGCGCAGGTATGCCGCCAGCACCGTGTCCTTCAAATACTTCTTCAACTTCTGATCGAGCACCGGCGCGACAACTTCCACGCGACGATCGAGATTGCGCGCCATCCAATCAGCCGATCCGATGTAGACCTCTTCCTCGCCGCCGTTCGCGAAATAAAAAATGCGACTGTGCTCGAGGAAACGTCCGACGACGCTCCTGACGTGAACAGTTTGCGAAAGCCCCGGCTCACCAGGACGAATCATGCAAGCACCGCGAACGATCAGATCGATCTTCACGCCCGCCTGCGACGCTTCGTAAAGCGCTTCGATGATCTGAAGATCGGTCAGCCGGTTTATCTTCGCCATGATGTGCGCAGGACGTCCGGCTTGCGCATGCGCCGTTTCACGTTTGATCAGCGCCATCATGCGTTTGCGAAGATTCAGCGGCGCGATCATCAAGCGACCGTATTCCTTCTGAATCGAAAAGCCGGTGAGAAAGTTGAACAGGTCGGTCGCATCGTCGCCGATGACGGAATCGCTGGTTAACAACCCGAGATCGGTGTAGAGCTTCGAAGTTGTTGGATTGTAATTTCCGGTGGCGATGTGCGTGTAGGTCTTAAGTCCATCATCCTCGCGTCTCACAACGAGCGCGACTTTGCTATGCGTCTTCAGACCAACGACTCCATAGACCACATGCACGCCTGATTCCGCCAAACGCTCGGCCCACTCGATGTTGTTCTCTTCGTCAAACCTCGCCTTGATCTCAACCACTGCCGTGACCTGTTTGCCACGTTCGCTGGCCACCATCAGCGCGTGCGGAATAGGTGAGTTCTTCCCGGTGCGGTACAGACACATCTTGATCGCGACCACTTTCGGATCGTCAGCCGCCGCCTGAATGAAGTCGACAACAGTTCCAAACGCGGAATACGGATGATGCAGCAACACATCCTGTTTTTTGATCGCGTCGAAGAGTGATTCCTTGTTGCGCAGGGCGACAGGCACGACCGCGCGCAGTGGTTTGTCTTTCAAGTCCGGCAGGTCGAGACTATAGAGTTCCATCAGGTCGGGGACGTCGAGCAGTCCGTTGATGCGGTAAACGTCGTCGGCCTCGATCTTGAGCGACTTTCGCAAATACTCGACCATCTCGGTCGGCATGGTCGATGAGACTTCCAGCCGCACCGCTAGACCAAATCGCCGCTCACGAAGCGACTCCTTGATCAGCTTCAGTAAGTCTGCTGCTTTGTCGTCGCGTATCTCGACGTCGGCATCGCGGGTTACGCGAAAGATGTGTCCCTTGCTCAGGTGCATGTTCGGAAACAAACGATGAATGTTTGCTTCGATCACTTCTTCAACCAGCGCAAACTTCATCTTCCCTTCACTCACCGGAATCAATCGCGGCACCACCGGCGGCACCTTGATCCGCACAAACCTGACTTCATTGCCCATCGGCGCTCCCGCCAGCGTGTCTTCGGGATTGCTTTGCACCGTGAGACCGATGTTCAGACTCAGGTTCGAAATGTAAGGAAAGGGACGCGCCGGATCGACCGCCTGCGGAGTGAGCACCAGGAAGATGTTCTTCATGAAGTACTCAGCGAGCGTCCTCTTCTCGGTTTCCGACAACGACGAATATCGCGCAATCACCACGCCGTGCGACTGAAGCTCCGGCAACACTTCTTCGCGCAGGCAATTCGTTTGCTCGTCGACGAGCGTGAGCACTCGTTTGCGAATCACTCTGAGCTGTTCGTCAGGAGTCAATTCCCCTGGCATTGGTCCAAGATAATCGATGCCCAGCATTTCCTTCAGGCCCGAAACGCGGACCATGAAGAACTCGTCGAGATTCGACGAGAAGACCGACAGAAACTTGAGCTTCTCGATTACGGGTGTCGAGTTGTCCAGCGCCTCTTCAAGGACGCGCCGGAAGAACTCCAACTGGCACAGATCGCGATTGAGGACCGACCATGCGAAAAAGCGCTTCGGCTTCGACTTTGGTTGCGCCGGTGTTTCCGACTGCTTTGCTTCTTTACCCTGAGATGTCATAAGTGTTCTTACTGAAAGAGACTAGTTTGAGCAGCGCGCGTCGATGATCATGCGCGCCTTACGTTCGAATTCCGCGGCCCACTGTGGCGCGGGCTGATCGCGCTCCGCGTTGCGTGAAGCCTCGAAGACTCTCGTGATTGTACGATTTTGTTTTTCGGCGACGAGCAGGCGTTGCAGTCCATCAGCGAGCAGCTTGCGGCCCGCTTCGCCGATGTTCGTGTCGCCGACGCTCTTCGCCGTCGTCGTACAACGTCCACCACTCACTCCGATCGGGTTCTTCTTTTTCCAAACGTCGAGTCTCGCTTTGTTCTCGCTTGATCGTGAATAGCCGAAAGTCGATCCCATGTCGCCGACGTAAAAGACAGCTTCGCCGGGTTTGCAGATCCGCGATCCGTTTGCGTCTTTCTTCGAATCGAGACACGCGAACTTGTGATTGTCGGTTTTCGTGTCGCCGTGATCGATGAACGCGAGCCAGAGTTTGAAGGCGTCGATCTCAGCGCGCTCGGCGCCGCTCCGCCCCAACTTTGTCAGCGTATCGGAGAGCGAGCCGGAGTCTTTATCGTTGCAGTCGACGTCGATACCTCTGGCCAGGGGAAGCTCGATGCCTGCGGCTGGTTGTGAGCCCGAGAAACTCGCGCCTTGAAAGCTGCGCGTCAGGCTCTTCTCACAGTCGGGACAATGAACGTCAGCGACCCAGGCATCGTCGGCGAAGAACCCAATCGCTTTCGAGAACCGCGACGACAGGAACTCACCGTAAATCTCGCCGTTTCGTTTGTCCGCAGACTGGCCTTTGAAGTGCGGTTTGATCTTGTAGCGAATCAGTTCTCCGCCTTCATCGAACACACCTGGAACTGAGCAATGAAATTTAGGCGTTGTGCCGGCGCCGGGGTTCTCGTCTTTATTTGCGACACAGTTGAATGGTTTGGCGAGTCCGTTGGCGTTAACCGGTGGGGCGCCACGACGCGGACCGTTCGCAGGATTGTAACCAAGCACCGGGTCGTACCCGGGATCCGGTGCCCGCCAGACTTTGGCGGTTTGTTCGGCGCGCGCACGTTCGGCTGCGGAAAAGCATGCCTGTTGTGCCCCGGCTGCCGGAGCGAAAAAAAGCGCAACTAAAGAGATCAAAAGCGGAAGGACCCACTTCCGAGACCGGTTCTGACGCATTGTTTACCCTTAGATTTTCCAACGTTAACGGCTGGTTTTTGCATAATTGTTGAGCACTGTTATGTAACGCGAAAAAACGAGTGCTCATGGACTGACCTCGGCCAACAAGGCGCTCGCGCGACGCAAAAGATAGCATTAGTTCAGAGCGATTACCGAATGTAACCGGCGTAGCTCGTTAACCAGCCTTTCGTCCGCTGACGAGGATCATTTGGGTGGGAAAGTTCATTTGACTGTTTGGGAAGAAGTCGCGCACTGCCTGGAGCACTTCCTTGCCGACCTGCGTCTTCTCCGCGTCAGAAAGCGTGGCCAGCTTCGAGCGCAGCGTCTCGGAAGTTTCGGAGCGCATGGTCCAGAACTGCTCGGACGAGATCGGCGCCTGAATGTTGAAGTGCAGAGTTTGTTCGGCGACGTCTATGACGCCTGATTGGGTCAGGATGTTTGCGAGCTTACCCGGCTCCGCGAAGCGAAACGCACCGGGCTCGTCCGGATCCGCCGGCGCCGCCGGTACGTGACGAGAGACGACGTCAGTAATGAGATGGCAGAACGGATTGAGTTCGCTCTTGTGCCAAACGACGAACGCTATCGCGGCGCCGGGTTTCATCACGCGCAACATCTCCTTGCAGGCAACGACCGGATCGGGAAAGAACATCGCGCCGAGACGGCTGACAACCACGTCGAATGATTCGTCAGCAAACGGCAGCGAATCGGCTGTGCATTGATGGAACTGAACGTTCGTAATTCCGCGACTCTGCGCTTCGTGGCGTGCCGCTTCGACCATTTCGGCAACGGCGTCGGTGCATGTCACGGATCCAGTTGGTCCCACTCGTTCGGCGATCGTCAGCGATGGTTCACCGGCGCCGCCCGCGATGTCCAGCACCTTCTGACCTTCGCTGATGCCGGCCGCCTGAATCAGTGCCTCGGTTAGCGGCGTGAACATCTCGCGAATCGTACTACTGTGCCTGGTCCAATACTTTGCGGTTTCCTCCCATTGCCGCAATGGGTCTTTTGGTTGGGTCATGTGGCTACTTGTGATTGTTAAGTTTTCCCATGCGCGACCGTGCTTCGGCCAGAAGGTTACGAATGTCGGCGTGCATAGGCATCGCCGTCGCGAGCGCTTCGAGAGTGTCCACACTCTTGCGGTAGTTTTCAAGGGCCTGGGGTCTTGAACCAGTCTTCATCAGGACGTCGCCGAGTTTCATCCAGACTTCGGCGAGGTCGCGGCGAATGGTCGTGTCTTCTTTTGCGCCCGCGCTGAGTTGTTCGCGAATTCGCAGCGCGTCCTGGTAATGAGCAAGAGCTTTCGCGTTGTTGCCGGAATCCGCTTCGAGGTTTCCCATGTTGATCAGCGCGACCGCTTCGTTGCGGCGAAACTGTGCGTTCGCGGGCTCGCTCGCCACCATCTCGCGAGTGAGTGCTAACTGCTTGCGGTAATAATCGCGAGCGCCATCGCGGTTTCCGAGTTTGAAGAGCAGATCGCCGACATAGCGATAACTCTCGTTCAGCATCAAACGCAGATCGGTGTTGAGTGGATCCGCCGCGACGAGAGATTCCCGCATTTGCAGGCCTCGTTGCTGCATCTCCAGGGCGCCCTGCGTATCGCCCGCGTGGTCCAATGCGAGACCCAGATACTCGTACGAGATCGTCAGGGCGCGTCTCGCGCGTGCCGCGTCGGGATCGAGCGCCGCGATCTCCTCGCGCAGCCGCAAGGCCTCGCGCTGGTTTTCGAGCGTACCTTGCGAGTCGCCCATCTGAATCAAGAGAACGCCCATGGCCGTATACGTGGCAGCGAGATTGTAGCGATCGAGAAATCCCGTCTGCTCTGTTTCCGCCAGTTCGCGACGCGCTGGTAACTGTCGCCGCACGATCTCCAACTCGCCCGCCATGTCACCCTGGGCGCCGACGAGCGTCGCGATGAACCAGTAACTGTCGAGCAGGTCGCGCCGGTAATCGCGATTCGACGGATCGGCCGCGACGAGCGCCTCACGCAGCGCCGCTGCCTTGCGATGACTTTCGAGTGCGCCGGGCAGATCGCCAAGATGTGCGACGGTCGGCGTGTATTGCACGGCGCCGAGTTTCTCGTACGCCGCGGCCAATTCGCGCTGCAGTCCGCGATCGCCGGCGGCGTCTTTTGAGAGACTGTCGAGATACTTCAGTCCTCGCTGCACGATGAGCGAGCGGGCGGGAGTTGAACCCGGCAGATTGGCAACCGAATCGTGCACTTCAAAAACGATCGAATTCGCGAGTTGTCTGACTTCGTTGAAGCGCCGTTCGGAACGGGCGCGCTCGGCGCGTGCGACGCTCGCTTGCCACGTCGTCGCGATAATCCCAACCAACAGAGTCAACGCTACGAGCACTGCGGCTGCCACCGCCATCTTTCGCCGGCGAATAAACTTGCCTGCGCGGTACGTAAACGTATCGGGCCGCGCGCGGACGGGCAAACCGTTCAAGTGACGGCGAATGTCCTCGGCAAATTGTTCGGCAGACGAGTACCGGCGCTGCGGCTCTTTACGCATCGCCATCAGCACGATGTTGTCCAAATCCGCGTTGAGACGTTTCTGCGTTTTTTCCGGTTCGTCGTCGCAGATCGTTTTGGCCATTTCGTGAGGAACTCGACTTTTGAACCGGTAAGGCGATCGACCGCTCAACAACTCATAGAGCACGACACCGAGCGAGTAAACATCGGTTGCGGTCGTGACTGACTCGCCGCGCAATTGTTCGGGGCTCGCGTAGTGCGGCGTCATGAACGGCATTGCCGTCGCCGTTAGATCCGACGCGAGAGACGCCGTCTGGTGCAGAAGTTTTGCGATGCCGAAATCGACGAGCTTCGGTACGCCGTCGCTGGTCACGAGGATGTTGCCGGGTTTGATGTCACGATGAATGACGAGGTGCTGGTGAGCGTACTGAACAGCCGCGCAGACGGTGCAAAAGAGATCCAGCCGTTGCTCGGTTGAGAGTTGCTTCTCTTCACAGTAGCTATTGATCGGGCTGCCTTCCACGTACTCCATCACGAGATACGGCTGCCCGTCCGCAGTCTCGCCGGCGTCAAACAGACGCGCGATGTTCGCCTGATTCAGATCGGCAAGGATCTGCATCTCGTTTCGAAAACGACGCCGGATGCCGTCGCCGCCGAGACCTGGCTTGATCAGTTTGATAGCGACTTGCTGGCGATAGTGTTCATCGTCGCGTTCGGCGAGATAAACAGCGCCCATGCCGCCGCGGCCAATCTCGCGCAGGATCTTGTATGGACCAATGCGGTTGCCCGGTTTTGAAGCATCGCGATCAGCGTCGAATAGCAGTAACGAGGCGCCGGCGGCGCACTGTTCCATGAAGTCGCTGGAGGAGTCGACTCGA
>JAICGQ010000143.1 GCA_025923035.1 Pyrinomonadaceae bacterium
ACTGCTCGCAGTTACTGGCGAGTCAGCCATTCGCGTGATCTTCACGGCGAGCGCTGTCAAAGTTACGCCGACGCAATGTCCCGATCTTTACGCCAAACTCCAGATTGCGTGCACCACGCTCGGCGTCGACATGCCCGAGCTCTTCGTGCAGCAGAACCCAATCGTCAACGCGTTCACGGGCGGCGTCGAGCGCCCGATTATCGTGCTGTACTCGCAACTGCTCGAACGCCTCAGTGACGAAGAGGTGCTGGCGGTCGTCGCGCATGAGGTGGGCCACATTCATTCCGAACACGTGCTGTACCTGACCGCCGCGCGTTTGATCGAGTTTCTGGCAAAGAGCGCCGTGATGGCATCGCCATTGACCTTCATCGTCAAGGAACTGCTGACGATGAGCATGCGCGCTGCACTGCTCGCCTGGGCGCGTCGTGCCGAGCTGTCGTGCGACCGCGCGGCGCTGCTCGTCACCCAGGACTCAAACGTCATCGGCCGGACGATGATGAAACTCGCCGGCGGCACATTCGCCTCGCGCGTCGATTACGATCAGTTTCTCGCACAGGCACGCGATTTCCAGAAGAACTACGACGAGAAGGCGCTCGATCGGTTCTGGGCGGACGCGATCACATCCGGTTTAAGCCACCCTTTCCCGGTCTGGCGCGTCGCCGAGATCCTGCAATGGGTTGAAAGTGGTGAATACAAGGCGCTCGTGAATGCGCCGGAAAGCGCAGCCGCGTAGTTTCTGATAATTCTATGCTTGCAAATAAAAAGGGCATCATCTTCGGAGTTGCCAACAAACGTTCGATCGCCTGGGCCACCGCACAAGCCTTACACGAAGCCGGCGCTCAGCTCGCATTCACCTACCAGGGCGATCGGCTGAAAGAAAACGTCGAAAGCCTGACCAGCGAAGTCATGCCGCAGTCGCTTCTGCTGCCCTGCGACGTGACGAAGCAGGAAGAGGTCGACGAGACGTTCCGCCAGGTCGGCGAACAGTTTGGCCGCCTCGACTTCCTGATTCACAGCATCGCGTTCGCCCCGCGCGAAGCGCTCGGCGGCGAGTTTCTTAACACCAGCCGCGAAGCATTCCTGACCGCACTCGAGATCAGCGCCTATTCGCTGCCCCAACTCGCGCGCGCCGCTGCACCGTTGATGACCGAAGGCGGCAGTATCGTTTGTATGTCTTACTACGGCGCCGAGAAAGTCGTCGCCGGTTACAACGTGATGGGTGTCGCCAAAGCAGCACTTGAATCCAGCACTCGCTACCTCGCGAAAGATCTTGGTCCACGCAACATCCGCGTCAACGCCATCAGCGCTGGTCCAATCCAAACGCTTTCGGCGCGCGGCGTCGCCGACTTCAGCACGATGCTCAAACATCACGCCGAACGCGCCGCACTCGGCCGCAACGTCGATGCCCGCGAGGTGGGAAACACCGCTGTCTTCCTATGTAGCCCGATGTCATCCGGAATCACCGGCGAGGTGATCTACGTCGACTGCGGCTACAGCATCATGGGTATCTAAGATGGCGAACAAGATCGGCGACGACGAGACTGCCGCACCCGGAAATCGACTTTCACCGCAGAAAACAACGCAGGACGAACAGCTACTCGAAAGTCCGCGGCCGGACGAGTTTACTCACACCGATCCCTGGCGCGTCTTCAGAATCATGGGCGAATTTGTCGAAGGCTTTGACGACCTGGCGTCGTTGAGTCGCGGCATCTCGATCTTCGGATCTGCGCGTTCCAAGCCCGACGATCCCGATTACAAGGCGGCGCAGGAAACCGCCGCGCTGCTTGCGGCCGAAGGGTTCGCTGTCATCACGGGTGGTGGACCTGGCATCATGGAAGCCGCAAACAAAGGCGCGTTCGAAGCGGGTGGAATGTCCGTCGGCTGCAACATCGAATTGCCGTTCGAACAGCGGCCAAACCAGTATCAAACAAAGAGTCTTACGTTCAAATACTTCTTCGTGCGGAAGATGATGTTCGTGAAGTACAGCCTCGGCTTCATCATCTTTCCGGGCGGATTCGGCACGTTCGACGAACTGTTCGAAGCGCTGACACTCATCCAGACAAAGAAGATTCGCAACTTTCCCATCATCCTCTTCGATTCGCGTTACTGGAGCGGAATGTTGAACTGGCTACGCGACGTAGTCCTGGCAGAAAACAAGATCAGCGAGATCGACCTCGCTATGATTCACATCACTGACTCGCCTGCAGAAGTGGTCGAGATCGTAACCCGCAGTCAGAGCTCACTTACCGAGCTCCTTTCCGACGAGATCGGGATTCAGGGTTAAGCAGTAGGGAGCTTGACGTTTTCAGTCAACCAGGCGAGGTACGGCGCCGAACCGGTGACGATCGGCAAGGCAATGATCTCGGGTGTGTCGTAGCTGTGCAGAGCGCGGACTTCCCTTTCCAACTCTTCAAATTTCGACCGCACAGTTTTAGCGAGTAACAGAGTCTCAGCCTGTCGCTCGATCTTTCCCTCCCAGCGATAAACTGATTCGATTTCGGGAAGTATTTGTACGCAGGCGGCGAGGTGGGCGCCGATCAGCAGGTCAGCAAGACGGGCTGCTTCTTCACCGTTCGCGGCCGTCATCAAAACTACGATGGCCTCGTCAGCGGACGACACGCGCTTACTCCTCGTCCTGGTCTAATGCTTCGTCGTCTTCAAATCCGCTACCGGTGAGCGGAGTCGTATCGCCGGCGAAAAACGCGTCATAAACCTCGACGGCGCGATCGTAATCGCGTTCGTCGACAAAAATCGACGCGCCTTCAAAGGTCGACGACAGCAGCGGCGACAGCGTATCAGCACCGCCTGACTTCACCACGGACCGGACCTCGTTCTTCTGGAGGATGTCGTTCACCATCTCGGCTTCCGCGGGCGAGCCGAGTTTCTGCAACTCGACAAAGCGCGCCTCGCTGGTGTCGTGAAGCGTGTTTTCCGGCGTCAGTTTTTCAACCAGCGGCGTGTTGTCGTCAGGACAGTGGGTAATACCTGGCTCATACTCGGCTTCACAGACAGTGCAGAACATATAGACCTCCGTGCTTTGTACTTTGTTCTTTGTGCTTGGCTCGTTCGTTTACCCTCAGTCTCAGTAGCGACCGCTGAGCTAGCGAACAAAACACAAAGCTCCAAGCACTAAGCTCTACTTCGCTTCAAAAGGTATCTCATCAAAATGTGTCATTCGTTTGAAGGCCCGGAAACGATCGTTGATCTCAGCGGGCGTGAGACGGCGCACTCGTTCAGTGCCAAATTCCTCAACGTTGAACGAAGCCATCACTGAACCAAAGATCATCGCGCGTCGCATTGCGTCTTCGTTCAATGATTCCTGGCTGGCGAGGTAACCCATGAACCCGCCGGCGAACGTGTCGCCCGCGCCCGTCGGATCGAAAACCGACTCGAGCGGATACGCGGGAATTGCAAAGTAGTTACCGTGCGTAAACAGCGCTGCGCCGTACTCGCCACGCTTGATGATCAGCGCCTTTGGTCCCCAACTCAGAATCTCGCGCGCCGCTTTGATCAGATTCGGGATGCCGGTTAACTGCCGCGCTTCAGCGTCGTTGATGATCACAACGTCCACGACTTTGATCGTGCGGACCAGCGAGTCGCGCGTGTGCTCGATCCACAGGTTCATCGTGTCGAGCGCGACCAGTTCGGCGTTCGGCATCTGCTCGCGCACGCCGCGCTGGAGATCCGGTTGAATGTTTCCGAGAAACAGCAACCGCGAACGTTTCGACTCTTCCGAAACTTTCGGTTGGAAGTCGGCGAAGACGTTGAGATCGGTAAACAGCGTGTGGGCAACGTTCAGATCGTAATCGTAACGTCCGCCCCAGCGAAACGTCTTGCCGTCTTCGATGCGTTCGAGATCGCGTGTGCCGATGCCACGACTGTCAAAGACCTCTTGATCCGTGAAATCACCGCCGACAACTCCGACGATGCCTACGTTGGTAAAAAAATTCGCCGCGATCGAGAAGTGCGACGCTGAGCCGCCGAGCATCTTCTCGTTTTTACCGAAGGGTGTTTCTACAAAGTCATATGCGACAGAACCGACGACTAAAAGGGACATGTTTTGTAACGAATCTTTGGTTTTGGTCTTGCGTTCTTTGACCTTTGTGCTTGGTACTTTGGTCTTTGTTCGCTTGCGATCGACTGGGTTATCCAACAACCGTTAACTGGCGAACCAAGAACAAAGCACTAAGTACTAAGCACTCTCTTTATTGCTTGGCCGCCGGCGCCGCACCAAGCGCGCGCAACGCTTCCTGCGCCTGTCTGGTGAAATCGCCGTTCGGATACTCAGTGACCAACTTGTTCAAGTACGCCTTGCCCATTTCGAGAAACTGCTCGGACGTCAGCGTACGCTTCTCACCGCCTTCAAAACTGACATACAGATCCGGCTTCTGCTTCCCTTTGTTCTGCGACAGCCAGATACTGCTCTGCCCGGCCATCAGCAGCACCTCTTCGATCTTCGCGAAGTTTGGGTTGCCGGCGATGATCTCTTCGCAACGCTTCAACGCCGCGACATAAGCCTTCTTCAGCTTGAAATAGTTTTTGGCGACTTCGAGGTTGTGATGCGAGTCGCGCTCGAGGTCCGGGTCCCTGATCGTCGATGGATCCGGACCGGTGCGCACGCCCTGCGCATAAGTTGACGGTACGGCAACAAAAACAAGCAGTAGCAGCAAAAGGATGGACTTTTTCATAGCTTTACCTCGATACGAGCTGCGGATGTCACTCGTACTTTTTGATGATCGCTTTCAGCTTCTTTGTTGTCGCCTCCGGCCAAAGATTTGAAGCTGTGAAGATCGCGTGCTTCAGCGCCGAACCGCATTTACAGTCGCGCTCGCCCGTTTTCAAACGTTTCATCGTTTCGCGCAAAATGATCTGCGCATTCCGCACATTCTTATTCAAATACTCGATTACGGTTTCGACACTCACCGCGTCATGGCCCGGATGCCAGCAATCGTAATCCGTCACCAGCGCCAGCGTCGCGTAACAAATCTCAGCCTCGCGCGCCAGCTTCGCTTCCTGAAGGTTCGTCATGCCGATGATGTCCATGCCCCATGAGCGATAGACATTCGACTCAGCAACGGTCGAAAACGCTGGTCCTTCCATGCACAGGTACGTGCCGCCGCGGTGGACCTTGACGTCCGCGACGCCGCACGCCGCTTCGAGCACGTCGCCCAACGCGCCACACACCGGATGGGCGAACGAAACGTGGGCCACAATGCCCTCGCCAAAAAAGGTCGATTCCCGGACTCGTCCGCGCGTGCGATCGAAAAATTGATCGGGAATCACCATGTCGAGCGGCGCATACTTCTCCTGCAACGATCCGACCGCCGACGCTGAAAGTATCCGCTCGACGCCGAGCAACTTCATCGCATAGATGTTCGCGCGAAACGGAACTTCGGTTGGCGTCAGACGATGCCCGCGACCGTGTCGCGGTAGAAACGCGACTCGCTCTCCTTCGAGCGTTCCGATAATGAACGCGTCTGAAGGATCGCCAAAAGGCGTGTCGACTTTTACTTCCTCGACGCCGGTCAGCTCAGGCATCTGATACAGACCGCTGCCGCCGATGATGCCTACCTGAACTCGCGGAAGACTGCTCATGAAAGCGTTTCCTCCTCGCGATACGGAACCGGCGTGAACCCTTTATCTGCTTCCACCAACCGGCACACCGGCTCGTCAGCATCGTGATAAAACAAACAAAGCCATCCTTCTTTCGCAGCCTGCGGAATCAATCGTTTCTTGGCCTCCAGAGTCTCGACCGGATAAAGATCGTATCCCATGATCCACGGAAAGCGGACGTGCGCTCGCAACGGCACGAGATCCGCAAACCCGAACATCGTCTTTCCACCACGATCCAACTGCCAGCACTGCATCGAACGATTGTGGCCGGCAATGGTCTGCATCGTTAGACCAGGCACGACTGCGTAAGTCTCGTCCCGGCCTTCGAGCTGGCCCGACTCAATCAGCGGACGCCAGTTCTCCGGCAAGTAACTCGCGCGATCGCGTTCGGTCGGATGTTCCGCGTGGTCCAACTCGGCTTGCGCAACGAAGTAACGCGCGTTGGGAAAAGAAGGGACCACATTTCCCGTATCGTCGAGTTTCGTATTGCCTCCCGCGTGATCGAAATGCAGATGAGTGTTCACGACAATCGTGATCTCCTCGGCAGCGACTCCAGTCTCCGTTTTTATCGTCTCTGCCAGTGAACGCACGCGTTCGATTCCGTACCTCGACGCATGTTTCTGCGGCCACTTGTCGCCGATCCCGGTTTCGATCAGGATCTTTTCCGTTCCCGTGTCGATGAAGACGCAATTCATGTTCATGCGAATGCGGTTTTCATCGTCCGGCGGACAAATCTGCGACCACAGTTGACGAGGAACGACGCCGAACATCGCCCCTCCATCGAGACGAAATTCGGCGTCCTGAATCACCGTAACGGAGTAGTCGCCAATCTGCATTGCTTCAACCGCAGTCGCGCCTGCGACGCCGCCACTACTGCCGCTGCCTGGGCGCCGGTTTGGCAGGCGACTCCTTGGGCTGAGCTGCCGGTTGTTCGCCCGAGGGCGGCGGCGCAACGCCCGGCGGCAGATTCATTGCCGGTTCGGCTTCGGGCGGCTTGACCGAATAGTTCTCGGCGACTTTGACGTGTGAGCGACTCACGATGTCGTCGAGCAGCTTCTGTCCCTTTTCTTTTTCGATCGCGGCCTTGGCCTTGTCCTGCGGCGATTGCGGTGGTCCAAACGGATTGCTGTTCGGATCGCGGAACAGGATGTGACGTGCGCGCACCATCTCCTTCGGTTTGCCTTCTACGGTCTCAGTTTTACGCTCTTCGAGCTTGATGATGTGAACGCCGTATGGTGTCGTAACGAGCTCGCTGACCTCTCCGGGCTTCAGTGCGTAAGCAGCCTTTTCGAAGTCCGGGTGCATCTGGCCGGGTCCAAACCAACCTAAGTCACCACCTTTGTCTTTGGTGCCGTCGGTGCCAAACTCCTGCGCGAGTTTCGCGAAGTCCTCGCCGCCACGAATGCGTTTGAGCACTTCCTCGGCCTTGGCACGGTTTTGCTTGTCGGTGTCAGGCTCCGGATGCTTCGCCATGTAAGCTTTGATTTCGTCTTCAGTGGCCGTGACCTTTTTCTGTAGACTCTCGTTTGCGTATTTCTGGACCAGGAAACGCGCGTGTTGGAGCATCAACTGCACCTTCACTGCCGGCTTCTTATCAAAGCCCTCATCGACCGCTTTCTTCTCGGTAATGTAAATGGTGCCAACGTTCTGCTTGATTTCCTTCAGCCGCTCCTCAGGGAGTTCGGCCATCGCCGGGTTCTGACTCTTGGCATCGGCGAGCAACTGATCGAATTTGTACTTGTTGACGGGCTGCTTGAAAAACTCGTCGACTTGCGCCTCGGTTACATCCGAACCGTCCTGACCTTTCTCCTGCAGGTAGAGCTGCGAAATGATGCTGGCGCGTTGAAACTCGAGTGTGCGTTTGACCTCGGGAGCTTTATCTACACCGTGCGCTTGCGCTTCTTCAGCAACGGCGAGGAGCCGGCGCATGTCCTTCGCGAAATCTTTGCGCGCGTTCTCGTCAGTCGCCAGTCGTTGTCTCATCTGCGGCGGAGTGTCTTCGGCGAGTAACGACATGTCGTCGGCGGTCAATTCCATCGGTTCGGCGTGTCGCGCCTTGACCTGCCAGAAGATCAAACCGGCAGCGAAAACAACGGCCACGGCGGCTGCAATGAGCGCTTTCTTTGTTGAGTCCAAAATACTTTCCTTTCCTGACTATTGATGCTGCACTAACTCGAGCAGCACTCCATTCGTAGACGACGGATGAATAAATGCTACGAGACAACCACCGGCGCCTACACGCGGTGTTTCATCAATCAAGCGCGCCCCCCGGTTCTTCAACTCCGCAAGCGACTCGCGAATGTCTTTGACCTCGATCGCAATGTGATGCATGCCCGGACCGCGCTTCGCTAAAAATTTCCCGACCGAAGTGTCGGGACCGAGCGGTTCCAGCAACTCCACGTGGGTCTCACCCACAGCCAGCATGCAGACTTTTACGCCTTGTGCCGCCACTTCTTCGGTTGAATGGATCTCCAACCCGAGCGCGTCGCGCCAAACCGCCAAACCCTCTTCGATGCTCTTAGTGGCGATCCCGATGTGATCGATTTTCATGTACTTTGTACTTAGTGCTTTGTACTTTGTTAGCGTTATGAAAAGTACGCTGAAACGCAACCGGTTACCTGGCGAACAAAGTACCAAGTACTAAGTACCAAGCTCAAAGCCTAACTACCGCCGCCTCCGAGCAGTTCTTCAACCGCAGAATAAGGGTCTCTTCGCCGGGTTGCAACTTCGTCTGCGAGGCGGTTAAGCATAGCAACCGAGGCGTCAGAGTCCAAAACGCGGGCGAGCAGATTTTCCCGCAGCAGTTCGACGATGCGCCAGCGGGCAATCGCGCGACGGCGGTCGCTGCCAAGCGCCGCATCTCGTTGTGTTTGACGAAAACGCTCGATGGCGTCGGCGAGCAGGTCGACGCCCTGGTTCGCTGTCGCGACGGTTTTTACGATTGGCGGGTCCCAGTTATCGTCACGCGAAGCCAGTGACAAGAGCAATTCCAGCTCTTTTTCGGTCGCAAAAACGCCGTCGCGGTCGGCCTTGTTGATGACGAAGATGTCGCCGATCTCCATGATTCCGGCCTTAATGGCCTGGATGTCGTCGCCCATGCCGGGCACGAGAACCACGACGGAAACATCGGCCGCCTTTACGATTTCGACTTCGTCCTGCCCGACGCCAACTGTCTCAACAATGATCTTCGCGTAACCGGCCGCGTCGAGAATCGCGACCGCATCGACGGTCGCACGAGCGAGTCCGCCGAGATTGCCGCGAGTCGCCATCGAACGAATGAAAACACCTTCGTCGAGACCAAGCGTCTGCATGCGAATGCGATCGCCAAGGATTGCGCCGCCGGAAAACGGGCTCGACGGATCGACGGCGACGATCCCGACACGCTCGCCACGCTGGCGATACAGCATCGCCAGTTTATCTACCAGCGACGACTTACCCGCTCCGGGTGCGCCGGTAATTCCAATGACCAACGCGCCACGCGAGTGTTGATAGATCTGCTTCATCAACGCCGTCGCGCCGGCCGTCCCGTCTTCTATTCTCGAGATTGCACGCGCGACTGCCGCGGGATCGCCGTTGCTCACTCGCTCAATGAGATTATTACTTCCAGCAGCCATTACTCAGAGTTGGCGCAGGACCTCGCGCGCGATGATCAGTCGTTGAATCTCGGAAGTGCCTTCGCCGATCGTGCAGAGCTTCGAATCACGCCAGTACTTCTCGGGCGGGTAATCTTTCGTATACCCGTACCCGCCATGAACCTGGATCGCCTCTTCACAAACGTTGACGCTGATCTCTGAAGCAAACAACTTCGCCATCGACGACTCTTTCGTCGTCTTCTTGCCGGCGTCCTTCATCCACGCCGCGCGATACATCAACAGTCGCGCAGCGTCGATCTGCGTCGCCATGTTCGCCAGCTTAAACTGGATGGCCTGAAACTCCGAAATCGGCTTGCCGAACTGCTGCCGTTCCTGCGAGTAGCGCACTGCCGATTCAAACGCGCCTTGCGCGATGCCGACCGCCAGCGCCGCGATCGAGATGCGACCGCCGTCGAGGATCTCCATCGCGTTTACAAACCCTTGTCCTTCCTCGCCGAGCAGTTGATTGTCTGAAACTAAGCAGTCTTCGAATACGACGCTGGCAGTTTCAGAGGCGCGGAGCCCGAGTTTGTTCTCCTTCTTCGACGGGGAAAACCCCTTCATTCCTTTTTCAAAGATGAATGCCGAGATGCCCTTGCTGCGCTTGCTCTTGTCAGTTACGGCCATGGCGACGCACGTGTCGGCGTGAATCGCGTGCGTGATGAAGTTCTTCGATCCGTTGACGAGCCATCCGCCGTCTGACTTCACAGCCGTTGACTTCGTGCCGGAAGCATCCGAGCCCGCGCTGGGTTCGGTGAGTCCCCACGCGCCGAGATGTTTACCGGTCGCAAGCGGCACGAGATACTTCTGCAGTTGTTCGGGCGTGCCGTACTTGTAGATGTGATTCGAGCAGAGCGAATTGTGCGCCGCCACAGAGATGCCGACCGATCCATCAACCCGTGACAGCTCTTCGATGATCGTCGCGTATTCGACGTAACCCATGCCGGCGCCGCCGTACTCTTCCGGAAAGATGACACCCATAAGTCCCAACTCGGCGAGCTTCGGCTGCAACTCAACCGGGAAGTGCTGCGATTCATCCCACTCCATCACGTGAGGCGCGATCTCCGACTCGGCAAACTCACGCACGCTCATCTTTACCTGTTGCTGCTCTTCGGTTAACTCGAATTCCATGTTTGTTACACCCGTTTTCTGTTCTGCGACGACCTCGGCGGCTTCGCCGTCAACTTGCCAGTCGCTTTCACCCCCGTCTTCATCAAACGCTTCGCCTCCGAGGGCGATAAGAGTCGATAATGACCTGGCTTCAAACTATCGTCTGTCAGGGGGCCAATACGCACGCGTCTCAACTTCAACACAGAATGACCGATCAATTCAAACATGCGTCGCACTTGTTGATTCCGACCCTGGTGAAGCAGGACTTCGTACCAGGCGTTGGTATTTGTTTCATTGAGCTTGACGATCTTCGCGGGCGCGGTCCGCGTTCCGTCTTCGAGTTTGATGCCGCGTCGCAGTCGTTCGATCGCGCCGTCGGGTGGTACGCCTTTCACTTTGACTTCGTAAACTTTGTCGACGCGGTTTTTTGCTGAAGTGATGAAGTTTGTGAAGTCGCCGTCGTTCGTCAGTAACAGAAGGCCTTCGGTATTGAAGTCGAGACGGCCCACTGGATAAAGACGCCCGAGCGAACGCGGCAACAGCTCGGTTACAAGCGGACGCCCTTCAGGGTCGGAAACGCTGGACAGGTAGCCTTTCGGTTTGTTGAGAAGTACGTAGACCTTTTCGCGCGACTGAAGCTGAGGATTGATCAGTTTGCCGTTGACTTTGATGTGGTCCTTGTCGGGATCAGCTTTGGTTCCGAGTTCTTTAACGACCTCGCCGTTGACCGAAACGCGTCCCGCCGTGATCAGTTCCTCGGCGTGGCGGCGTGAGGCCACGCCCGCAGCCGCGATCAGTTTTTGCAGACGCTCATGCATAATTCCAATTGCCGATTGCCAACTG
>JAICGQ010000144.1 GCA_025923035.1 Pyrinomonadaceae bacterium
CTCGAAGCCATTCCCGACGACGCGATCAGTTACACGAAAGGCTGCTACCTGGGCCAGGAGATCATCATTCGCATCAAACATCGAGGCCACGTCGCCAGGAAACTCACCGGACTGACGCTGGAAAAATCTGTAGACGTCGGAACCGCGATCACTTCTGAAGACGGTAAAGAGATCGGTCGCGTCACCTCCACCACCTACTCCCCAAAACTCGAAACGCCGATCGCCCTGGGCTACGTGAGATACGAATACCTCGCACCCGGAACTACGGTGAAAGCAGGCGATGTTCCCGGCGTCGTGACAGACCTGCCGTTCATTCGCGGAAGTTGGTATGAATAACGACTCGAATCAAGCTAACCAGCCACAAGACCTCGACTACGCTCAGGCGCAACTCGCGTATTCGATCATCGAAAACCTGATCGAACACACGCGCATCGTCAGCGATCTGATCGCCTTGATGGCCCAGGTGCTCGACGAAGACACCACGAAAGCACTGACGCAAACGCCAACCTGGACCGCCTACCTCGACAGTCGCCGTTCACTGGAAAAAACTAAAGCCGACGTGGAGAAGTTTGCTGAGGTATTGAAGGAATTGAAACCGGATCAGTGAGACTTAGCGCTACTCCGCGCACAGTATTGAATTCCTCCTCGCTAAAGTCGAAGGTCACGCCACCCAACTTGACGCCGAGCTTCGTCGCTTCAGCAAACTTCAGAAAATCCTCACGCGGAATGTGGAAAACCATTCGCTCCCCAATCCACGGTTTGCCCTTCACCGGATTGCGGATGGCGCTCCTGCTCGAACCAAAATGAATCTCCTTGCCGTCCACCAAAAACAGCACGTAAAGATCCGTGTTCAACTTGGTTGCCTTAACGACTGAAACGAGCTCGAAGTCCACTTGAGTACAAGCCTTCGCGTCCCTGCCGGGATATGAATAAGAGATCGAGTACGAGAGACTGTGATAGCGATCTTTCGGGCCGGAAATCTTTTTCGACGGCATGCGAAAGCTAGTCACATTTTTAAGCACGTCATATTGAACTTCCGTGAGAGTGAAATTGTCCTGTGCAGAGCCGAGGAGGAGCGAGACGACGAAGGTGACGATCAGGTAACGCGACATTTGATGAGGTTGATAATACCCAGAAGCCTGCTCTTCACGTCAACAACTTCCAGTCCCGCCTCGCTAACCATCTTCGCCGTTCGTCGATTCACGTGGTCGTCAAACAACCTCGTCGTAAACACGTTCAGCAGATCGAAGAGTGGACCAAGGATGCCGCCGGGACGGACGTGTTCGAGCAGCACCACCGTACCACCTGGTCGCACGACACGTTTCAACTCCGCAAACGCTTCCGCCGGCGATTCAACCGAACAGAACACGAGCGTGGCGAATGCGGCGTCGAAAGAGTGGGTTTTGAAAGGAAGATGTTCGGCGCGATTCTGCAGCAGTTGAACTCCGCGTGGCCGAGGTTTGGCGCCTGCGATCTTCAGCATCTCGCGGCTGAACTCGCCCGCGACGCCGTGCGCGTCCGGCGGGTAATACACGAAGTTCAAGCCCGTTCCGGCGCCAACTTCAAGAATGCGCCCGGCGGGAAGCTGGCTGAGCGTTTCCTGACGAAGTTTGATGAGGCCCCAACGTTGGAACGGGCTCATCACGCCCTCGTAGTACTGGGCCACATCGTCGTAGCGAGCTTTTGTCATCAACGGATCGTCATGATCACCTGGCGCTCGCGTCCGCCGTCAAACTCGCACAGAAAGACGCCTTGCCAGCGACCTAGCAAAAGTTTTCCGTCTTTGAAAGGAATGGTTACGGATGGACCAGTCAAACTCGCTTTGATATGTGCGTCGGAATTTTCTTCGCCGTGGCGAAATCCCATCCCGTGTTGAGGAATCAGCGTGCGCAGCGCGTGAAGCATGTCGCGCGCCACGTCAGGATCGGCGTTTTCGTTGATGGTGAGGCCTGCCGTGGTGTGTTGGACGTAAAGAACGACGATGCCGTCCTTCACGCCCGATTCGTTGATTTTCTGACCGACAAGATCCGTGAACTCGACGAGTTCCTCACGCTGATGAGAACGGACCTTAAGTGTGTAGAACACGGATCTTACTTGCTAATCGGTTTTACCGCCGGACGCCCTTCGTTTGAGCAGCGCCCAGCCGGTTGGCAGCACAGCCGCGCCGAGAGCAATTTTAATCACGTCGCCGGGCAGAAAGCGCAACACCGCGAGTTTGAAACTCACGTCCGCCGGTGTTTGCGTGACGACGGTGTAAAACGCCCAACCACTGCCGAGAATCACAACCGAACCGATCGCCATCGCGATCACCGCGGTGTGATAACGCTTGTCCCAGCCGTACTCCGCAAACGCGCCGGTGACGTACGCCGCCGCCGGAAATGCGATCAGGTAGCCGCCGGTTGGTCCCATGAAACGCGCGATACCGCTACCGCCCGCAGCAAAGAAGGGCAAACCGACCGCGCCTTCGATCAGGTAAGCAATCACCGCCGCAGCACCCAAACGCGAGCCGAGCAGCGCGCCCGTCAGCAATACAGCAAACGTCTGTCCCGTCATCGGAACATCCCCAAGCGGAATCGCAAACTGGGCGCACGCAGCGATGAACAAACTGAAAACGATCACGAGTCCAAAGGATCGTGTCCAGTCAAGGGGCGCGAGTGCCGCGCCAATCAAAGTGTCAGTATTGGCGTAACTGTTCATAATTGGTTGAGCTTTGTACTTAGTGCTTTGTTCTTTGTTCGGTTCGAACTCGTTTAACTGATATCGAACCCAACCGCTTGCGTGCAAAGTACCAAGCACTAAGTACGAACTATCTTTAGTCTCCTGCCGCCGACTTCACCACTTCGCGCTCGGCCGGCGTTCGTTCAATCGCCTGCGTTCCGATGCGCATTCCGTGGAACGAGCGCCACAGGAAGAACACCGACACGAGGAAAAACACTGCCGCCAAAATGTGTGTCAGCAGCGTATTGCCATTGTTGCGCGCAGTCAAACTAACCGCCAGCTCGACCGCGAGCAAGCCAAACAGCGTCGTAAACTTGATCACCGGATTCATCGCTACCGACGACGTGTCTTTGAAGGGATCGCCAACCGTGTCGCCGACGACCGTTGCATCGTGCAGCGGCGTGCCTTTCTGTTTCAGGTCAACTTCGACAACCTTCTTCGCGTTGTCCCAGGCGCCGCCGGCGTTGGCCATGAAGATCGCCTGGTAGAGTCCGAATATGGCGATCGAAATCAGGTAGCCGATGAAGAAGAACGGTTCGACAAACGCAAACGCGAGGGTCGAGAAAAACACCATCAGGAAGATATTGAACATACCTTTCTGCGCGTACTGCGTGCAGATCTGAACCACCTTCTTGCTGTCTTCAACCGACGCTTTCTCGACGCCTTCGAGCCGGATGTTCGCCTTGATGAACTCGACCGCGCGATATGCGCCCGTCGTAACGGCTTGCGTGGAGGCACCCGTGAACCAGTAGATAACGGCGCCGCCGGTGATCAGTCCGAGCACGAACGGAGCGTGCAAGAGCGACAGGCTTTCGGTGTTAACGCGCAGACCTTCAGTCAGCGCCATGATGATCGAGAAGATCATCGTCGTCGCGCCAACGACAGCGGTTCCGATCAGCACGGGCTTCGCAGTTGCTTTGAACGTGTTACCGGCGCCATCGTTCTCTTCGAGCAGGTGCTTGGCGCGTTCGAAGTTGGTATCGATGTTGAAGTCTCGTTTGACCTCTTCGGTAACGTTCGGAACTTGCTCGATCAGCGACAGTTCGTAGACCGACTGCGCGTTGTCAGTCACCGGACCATACGAGTCCACAGCGATCGTCACCGGTCCCATACCGAGGAATCCGAACGCGACCAGTCCGAAACCAAACACCGGCGCCGCCACGGGAGCGACCATCAGCATGCCGAGATCCAGTGCTTCGGCGGAGCCAAGATTCGTGAAGAAGTAAGAAATCGCCATCAGGCCGACGATGCTGATTCCCAGCCAGTAAGCCGAGAAGTTTCCGGCGACGAGACCGGACAGAATGTTCAATGACGGACCACCCTCGCGCGATGACGTAACGACTTCGGCGACGTGCCGCGACTCAGTCGACGTAAACACCTTCACGAGTTCGGGAATGATCGCCCCGGCGAGTGTTCCGCAAGAGATGATCACCGCGAGTTTCCACCACAGCGTGGTGTTTCCGGCCAGCTCCGGAATTGTCAGGTACGAAACGATGAACGTGATCGCCACCGAGACGATTGACGTGATCCACACGAGCGACGTCAGCGGCGCTTCGAAGTTCATCTTCTCTGCCGTTTTGTAACGCGCCTTCGCGATCGCGTCGTTGACGAAGTAGGAAAGCGCGCTGGCGACGATCATCATGACGCGCATGATGAAGATCCAAACCAGCAACTGCACCTGCACGCGCGGATTCGCCACGCCGAGGATGATGAACGTGATCAGCGCGACGCCCGTCACACCGTAGGTTTCAAAACCGTCCGCGCTTGGCCCAACCGAGTCGCCCGCGTTGTCGCCCGTGCAGTCAGCAATCACGCCAGGGTTGCGTGCGTCGTCTTCCTTGATCTTGAAGACGATCTTCATCAGGTCGGAACCGATGTCGGCGATCTTCGTGAAGATACCGCCGGCGATACGCAGTGCCGCCGCGCCGAGTGATTCACCGATTGCAAACCCGATAAAGCACGGACCAGCGTAACTGCCCGGAATGAACAGCAGGATGCACAGCATGATCAGCAACTCGACGCTGATCAGCATCATGCCGATGCTCATTCCCGCCTTGAGTGGAATCGCGTAGAGCGGAAACGGTTTGCCCTCGAGACTGGCAAACGCCGTTCGCGAGTTGGCGAAAGTGTTGACGCGAATGCCGAACCACGCGACGCCGTAACTGCCGGCGATACCGATCAAACTGAACAGCAGAATGATCGCGACGCGCGGGATCTCCATGCCTGACAGCACGCCGAAGTAGAGCACGATGACAACGGCGATAAAGGCCTCGAGAATCAGAATGAATTTGCCTTGCGTGATCAGGTAGGTTTTGCAGGTCTCGTAAATCAGCTCCGAGATCTCACGCATGGCGCGATGAACCGGCAGCTTCTGCAAGTTCATGTACATGGCCAGGCCGAACCCGAGCCCGAGAATACAAATAACGATGCCAAACAGGAGCAGATTGTGACCGTTGATTCCGTTCAGGAAGGTCACTTGCGATAAGTCTGGCAACTCCAGACTCGCTTCACCGCCGTGATGTTGTTGGGCGTAAGCGGGTAGCCCACAGGCCAGGGTCATAACGATAGACCCAAGAATAATTGCTGCACGGCGCAGTTTTAGCGATAGTTCCACTTCGGGAAATTCCTTTCTGATTGTCTAGATAATGGCGAGTACGCTTTACGAAAACGCGTATTATCCACAGATTACACAGATTTTTCAAAGAGAGGCTCGGGAGTTTGTGTCATCTGTGGACGGTTTCGAGTGCCCACCCACCGGCGAATCGAATCGATCATGATCACCGCCGCGGCCAGCATGATGATCGCCGTAAGGCTAGTGTTGATAAGGCCTTGCGTCGAAGTTTCCTGGTTTTGAACGAGCGGCCAGAAGATATCCGTGATCGACTTGAAGCCTGCGACCAGTGTCGTCGTGCTTACAAATGTGAGCGGAACGAGCGTAACCCAGGCATATTTCGCCTTGCCTGAGTTCATAATTATGGTCGTAGCGACGCACAACGCTACGGCAGCGAGTAGTTGATTCGCAATGCCAAACATCGGCCAGATCGTGCGGATCGACCCCGACCAGATGAACGCCGCCCAGGCCGCGACGACCAGCGCCGAGGTGATCACGGACCCGGGCAGCCAGTTTGGTTCTTCCAGTTTTTTATAGAACCTTCCGCCAAACTCGCCGACAAGGAATCTGGCCACACGTGTGCCAGTGTCGATCGTCGTGAGAATGAAAAGTGCCTCGAACATGATCGCGAAGTGGTACCAGTACTTCATCAGCCCGCCGAGACCGGGAATGCCGTTGAATATCTTCGCGATGCCGAGCGCGAGTGTGACGGCGCCGCCGGTGCGTCCCCGCAGGTTCTTCTCACCTGATTCCGCTTCAAGTTGATCGATCTCGCGCGGTTGCAGGTTGAACTCCTCGCCGCTGTGGGTTGAGACGAGTTGAGCGTAAGCCGCTTTCTGTGCGTCCGTGCCTTGCGCGGTGTTGATGGCGAAGTAGTCGCCGGGGAACAATGAAGCCGCGGCGATCAGCGCCACGACACCGACGACGCCCTCCATCAACATGCTGCCGTAACCGATCATTCGCGTGTCGGTTTCTTTCGCGATCATCTTCGGTGTCGTGCCTGACGAGATCAGCGCGTGAAAACCGGAGATCGCGCCGCACGCGATCGTGATGAAGACGAACGGATAGAGTTTTCCGGGGATCACCGGCCCGCCGCCCGCTGTAAAAGGTGTGAACGCCGGCATGTTCAGGTTCGGAGCAACGACGATCACGCCGATGATCAGGAAGATGATCGTCCCGACTTTTAAATACGACGACAGATAATCACGCGGGCACAGCAGCATCCACACCGGCAAAACTGACGCGATAAAACCGTACGCGGCCATGATCACGATCAGTGTGTTGCGTGAAAGTGTGAACGGTTCGGCCAGCGACGATTCGGCGATTCGCCCGCCAAGCCAGACTGCGAAGAGAAGCCCGATGATGCCGATGATGCTCGCTTCCGCGATCTTTCCTTTGCGAAAGCGGTACATGTAAAGGCCCATGAACAACGCCAGCGGAATCGTGAAACCGACGGTGAACGTGCCCCACGGCGATTCTGCCAGCGCGCTGACGACCACTAGTCCCAGTCCCGCAAGCGCGATCACGACGATGAACAGAATCGCGACACCGGCAACGAGCCCCGACAGCGGACTGATCTCCGTCCGCGCCATCTCCGCGAGCGACTTGCCTTTGCGACGCACGCTTCCCGCCATGATCATGAAGTCGTGCACTGCGCCGCCGAGACACACGCCGATCACGAGCCACAGCAGTCCCGGCAGAAAACCAAACTGCGCCGCCAGCACCGGGCCGATCAACGGTCCAGCGCCGGAGATCGCCGCGAAGTGATGTCCAAACAACACCCACTTGTTTGTCGGGTAGTAGTTCTGACCGTCGAACATCGTTTGCGACGGCACGGGCCGCGAGTCGTCGAGCGCGAGCACTTTCGCCGCAATGAACGCGGAGTAGTAGCGATAGGAGATCGCGATCACGCAAAGTGCGCCGATGATGATAGGAAGCGCGTTCATCCGTTTTGGCCCGAATTCTGACGAGCTCTGGCCATCACACTACCGGCGATGCCGAGCACCAAACCAACCACGATGAACAAAACGCCGTAAAGCGAGCGGTCATGGTTTTCGACGCCGGGTGTCATCGCGGTCTGAAACACGGGAGCGAACCCGATGTGGTGCGGCACTGTGAACAACCCTACGGCGAGCGAGAAGAACCCAAGCGCGGCGATCTTGAGCGGCAGCGGCGTCCTTTCCGGACGGCCCATCTTCATGCCGATCGCGCTGCGCGTGTAGCCGTAAGCCAGGTAAACGGAGAGACCAAGCACGAGCCAACCGATGAAGCGCCACCACGTGTCAGCCGCGAGATAGTACATAAGAAAGATACATGACGCCGCGCCGAGGATCGGCATCAGGAAGTCGCCGAACGGCACGCGGAACGGTCGCGGACGCGTTGGATCCTTGCGACGCAGAATCGGAATACCGATGCAGACGAGCAGGAACGCGAACAACGTTCCGACGTTCGTCAGGTTAAGCATCGATTCAATGTTCGCGAACGCCGCGATACCGCCGACAAACACGCCGGTCAGAATCGTCGTGACGTGTGGCGTCTTGAATCTCGGATGGACGGTGGCGAACACCGACGGCAGCAATCCATCGCGCGCCATCGACATGAAGATGCGCGGTTGGCCCAACTGAAACACCAGCAACACCGCGGTGTGTGCGACCACGGAACCGGCCGCGACGATAGTTTGCGGCCAGGTGATTCCCGCCGGTGCGACGTAATCGAGCGCCATCGTCAACGCTTCCGCCTGTCCGGATGACGAAACCTGTTGCAGTACGGGGAAGGGAATCAATCCCGTAAAAACCGCCGCGACGATCACGTAGAAGATCGTGCAGACGATCAACGAACCGATGATGCCGATCGGCAGATCCCTGGCGGGGTTCTTCGTCTCCTCCGCTACTGTCGAGACGGCATCGAAGCCGATGTAAGCGAAGAAGACCAAGGCCGCGCCTGCGAAAGTTCCGCTCCATCCCTGTGGTTGAAACGGACGCCAGTTCGCGGCCATCTCTCCAGGTGAAACGAAGTAAAGCGCGGTGCCGATGAAGAACAACAGCACGAGCACTTTCACGAGCACCATGCCGGCATTGAAGTTGGCCGACTCTTTAATTCCCCAAACGAGAACGATCGTGATCAATGCGACGATTGCCGCCGCCAGGAAATTGAAGATGATGGGAATCCCGGCGATCACCGGCGCATCGCCAAACATCTGTGCATACCTAGCCGGGTCGTCTTTCGCCAGAAGCATTGCCGAGCGATAGTCGGCGGCGAGCCAGTGTGGAAAGTCAATGCCGAGGTTGAGCAGGAGTTTGTGGAAATACTCGGCCCAACTGATCGCGACGGCAACGTTGCCGATCGCGTATTCGATGATCAAGTCCCAGCCGATGATCCATGCGATGAGCTCGCCCATCGTTGCGTATGAATAGGTGTACGCGGAGCCGGAGATCGGGACCATGGAGGCGAGTTCGGCGTAACACAATGCCGTAAAACCACAGACGATCGCGGTGATCATAAACGAAAGCATCAGCGATGGTCCGGCGCCCGGGCGTCCGGCGACAGCGTCGCCCGCAGCCGCGGAGCCGACAGTGGCGAAGATGCCCGCGCCGATGATCGCGCCGATGCCAATGAGAGTTACATTGAACGCGCCAAGAGTGCGTTTCAATGCGAAACCGGGGCCGCCTGCGGTTGCCAGAATGTCGTCAAGGTTCTTGGTACGAAAGAGTCCTCGAAGCAATGTGTCGCCTCCGTGGAAAGGATTTAGATTTCACTACTTGGCTTTTCGACCTGTGGCGTGCGGAGTTTGGCATTTGTTTCGATCCGTGGTCAACCCTTGAAACTTCAAACCACCTGATCTAGTTTGTCTTTGAACAGCAAATGTATCCGTTCAGAAATATCCTGTTTCCGACCGATTTTTCCGTGCACGCGCATGCGGCGCTGAAGTATGCCGCCGCCTTTGCCCGCGAGGGACGCGGACGCGTGTTGTTGGCGAACGTGCAGGATGCGAAGGTCCCGGCCAACCTGATGACGATGCCGGAATACGTTTTCGCAGAACACGAAAACAACTGGCTCCTGGAACTGCGCTCGCAAGCAAAGGAACTCCTGCACGATCCGCTGTTGCGAGGCGTCGAAGCGGAACCACTCTTTCTCGAAGGCGATCCGGCGGCGCAAATCTCAGAAGCGGCCATCGACCACGAGATCGATCTAATTACCGTGGCGACACGCGATCGCAGCCGGTTTGCACGCGCATTTGGCGGCTCGATAGCGGAAGAAATTGTCGCCGAATCACCGTGCGCCGTGCTGACGGTTCGCCCACCGCAGCACGACTTTGTCGAACATCGCAGCGGCCAGACGCAGATTCGTCTGAATCGAGTTCTGCTCGCGACAAACTTCCGTCCATCTTCTGCCGCGGCGACGCAACTAGCGACCGGCATCGCGAACCAACTCGCCGCGGAACTTCACGCGGTGTACGTCATTGGCGACTATTTCGAACAGATCTCTGTTATGTTTCCCGAAGGCGGACTGGCAGCACTGACACGCCTGCGGAGTCACGTGCAGGAACGAATGGCGCATCTCTCACGCTCGAGCGGTTCAGCAGCGGAGACGCACATCGTCGAAGGACGTCCGTACCAGGAGATCGTCAAGCTCGCCGCGAAGATCGAAGCAGACCTGATCGTGCTGGGCACTGCCGTTCACGGTTCGTTGTTTGGCAGTAATCAGGTGTTGGGTTCGGAAATTGAACGCGTGATCAGAAACTCGCCGTGTCCGGTGATGTGTGTGCCGGCGGCGAAAGTTGTAACTCCTTTACCTGCGTTTGTGACGCAGGCCGTACCGCAAACGTAAAAACACGGATCCAGGAACATGAAAACCATAATCCTCTTAGTCGCTGTCGCATTCGCAGCCTGCAATTCAGTTCATAGCAACGCGAACAGCACGGCAAATACGTCGAGCACGCCCACGCCGGCGTCTCGTCAAGTCAGCAACGACGGCATTCCTCGCATCAACACTGCCGAGCTTGAAGAGTTGATGAAGCAGGGCAAGGTGGTCGTGGTCGATGTGCGAAACAAAGACATGTACGATCGCGGGCACATTCGCGGCGCGAAGTTGATTCCGCTTAACGAAGTGGGAGAGCGGACGAAAGAACTCCCTCGCGACAAGAAGATCGTCACCTATTGTTCTTGACCGCACGAACAAACGTCCGCCGGTGCGGCGGCAGCAATGAAAAAACAGGGTTACGACGACGTTGCAGCACTTCTTGGTGGCTTTCAGACGTGGGAGAAAGAAGGCCGTCCTGTCGACAAGAAAAATTGAGCGACAACTGACAAAGAGACGATGATGGAACCAGCGCCGGTTCAGTGGGCCAAGGTAATCGACCATACTCGCTGTATCGGCTGTCATGCTTGTACGACGGCTTGCAAGTCTGAGAATCTCGTTCCACTTTCTGTAACGCGCACTTACGTCAAGCACGTCGACGTCGGTGTGTTTCCGCAGGCGCGCCGTGCGCATCAGGTAACGCGTTGCAATCAATGTGCGCACGCTCCGTGCGCCACCGCGTGTCCGACTGCTGCGATGTTCAAGCGGACCGATGGGATTGTCGATTTTGATAAGTCGATCTGCATCGGTTGCAAGGCGTGCATGGCGGCGTGTCCGTACGACGCGATCTTCATCAACCCGGACGATCATTCGGCGGAGAAGTGCAACTTCTGCGCGCATCGCATCGACGTTGGCCTCGAACCCGCGTGCGTTGTCGTCTGTCCGACGCAGGCGATACTGGTCGGCGATATGAACGACGGCGATTCGTACGTCGCGCAGATCGTGAATCGTGAAGCTGTGTCGGTGCGGCGACCGGAGAAAGAGACGCTGCCGAAGCTCTTCTACAA
>JAICGQ010000145.1 GCA_025923035.1 Pyrinomonadaceae bacterium
CCGCTTTGTTCCGATCTTGCGTCATCAAGGCCAAAGCGGCGCCAGGCCGCCGCACTCCAAGGAGGGGCACAATTCAACTGAGCCACGACGCGCCCCTACAAAAACTCTTCCTTAATTCGTGATTCGTATGTTACAACGCCACGAACGTGATCCGTCGCTCAGTCCAAACAACAGCGCTGACGTTAGTGATCATGGCGAGTTGTCTTCCTGTCTTCGCGCAAGCGCCGGGCCAGCTCAAAGGTGTGATCCGTACGTCGTCAGGAGCGCCGGCCGCAGGCGCAGTCGTTGTTGTTACAAACCAGGTGACACGGAAAATTAGACGTGTTCGCAGCGGCGCTGACGGAAATTACTCGGTCCAACTTCCCGCCGGCGCTTATCGTCTCAACCTGGACCAGCCAAACACCGCCCAGTTTGATAAGGACAAAAATTACGGCGATTTCGCGATCGCGCGTGGCGATACGCTCGAGAACGTAATCATCGAACCTGGTAAAGAAACTGTTATCGATATTTCCGTCGCACCGCCGCTGACAAAGGACCAGACGCCTCCGCAAAGTCGCGACACACCGGATCGCTGGCGCATCACCTTTCCCGAGTACGATCGCTACGGCGATCGTGGCGCACGCGGCCGCGACATTCCCTTCAAACGAGGCCGCTGGTGGGATCCTTACAACCAGAACGTCCTCAAAGGCGACTATCCAATCAAGGGCGACAAGCTCTTCATGATTCTCACCGCCGTCAGCAGCACCGGGGCGGAACAGCGACGCGCGCCAACACCCTCCGGCGTCAGCACTGTCGACCCATTGAGCGCCGAATTCTTTGGCCGGCCGGAACAATTTGGCGCGAGCGAAACGCTGCAATTCAGTTTTGAACTGTTTCATGGCGACACGACTTTCAAACCGCGCGATTGGGCCATCAAGTTCTCGCCGACGTTCAGTTTGCCGAACTATCTGGACGCGCGTGAGAACGGCGTGGTCAACATTGACGTCAGGCGCGGCACGAATCGCACGGATTGGCACGCCTCACTCGAAGAAGCTTTTGGTGAAGTAAAACTGGCGGACGTCAACGCCAATTACGATTTTGTTTCAGTGCGCGCAGGTATCCAGCCGTTTGTTTCAGACTTCCGCGGCTTTATCTTTTCCGATAACAACCTCGGCGCGCGCGTGTTTGGCGCTTTCGACAATAATCGTTATCAGTTCAACGCCGCCTACTTCTCGATGCTGGAGAAAGACACAAACAGCGGCTTGAACCGTTTCGACACGCGCCATCAGAACATTTACGTCGCAAACATCTTCCGGCAGGATTTCATTCGCAAGGGATATACGATCCAGGGAAGTTTTCACTACAACGACGATCGACGAGGTGTCGAGTTTGATCGCAACGGTTTTCTGGTGCGGCCGGCGCCGATCGGCGACGTCAGGCCACATGCGATCAAGGTCGGTTATCTCGGGCTGAGTGGCGACGGCCACCTGGGCAGGCTCAACCTTTCACACTCTTACTACTTCGCGTTTGGTCATGATGAGCGAAATCAGATCGCGGGCCGCAGAGTGCAGGTGAGATCCAACATGGCGGCTCTAGAGGCGTCGGTCGATCGCGACTATCTTCGTTTCAAAGGCTCGGTGTTCTGGGCACAGGGCGATGGTAATCCGACGGACGACCGCGCATCGGGGTTCGATGCGATCTTCGACGATCCGAATTTTGTTGGCGGACAGTTTTCTTTCTGGGTTAGAAATGGAATTCGTCTGACGCAGACAGGCGTGGGGCTGGTCCAACCGAATAGCCTGTTGCCGAGTTTACGAAGCAGTAAGATTCAGGGGCAGGCGAATTTTGTGAACCCGGGGATTTTTGTTTACAACGCGGGAGTTGATGTTGAAGTCACGCAGCGTGTGAAGGCTGTGGTCAACGTCAACTATTTGCGATTCCATCGCACTGAACCACTCGAGTTGCTGCTATTTCAGAATCGCATCCGTCACGACATCGGCTTTGATTACAGTTTAGGTGTGGCTTACCGGCCGTTTCTGATCAATAACTTTACTGTGACCTTTGGCGCCGCTTCGTTACAGACGGGGCGCGGCTTTCGAGACATATTCACCGATGCCTCGCGCAACTGCCCGCCCGGCGTTGAGGATTTTTGTGGACCAGGTGTGATCAGTCCGAAGAAGATGTTGTATTCAATGTTCGGTCAAATGAAATTCGTATTTTAAAAGCTCTGTGCAACCTCTGTGTTCTCTTTGTCTCTGTGGTGAGATTTCGTTGCAAAGGATAACCACAGAGACACAGAGATTGTATAGAGAAGAAAAGATGATTCGACTATTTGCCAATCTCGTTGGACTTCTCATCGCTGCGGTCGTCGTCGTCGTTTGGCCGGCTGCGGCGGAGCAAGCCACGCCTGTGAAGCTCGAGGGGTGTGTTTCGTGTCATGGGCTGATTGAGCCGATGCATAAGTATGGGACGACTGAGACGCTCGAGAAACTCAAGGATGGTAAGGATGCGGTGGGGCTGAGTTGTACGGCGTGTCACGGTGGTAATCCGGTTTCGCGCGTGAAGGACGAGGCGCATGTGAGGCCGATGTTTCCACGTGAGTGGCGACGCGATGGAAAGTACACGGGCGCGAATCCGGAAAGATCCAACACGCTGCTCGCTCGCGAGAGTTGGGAGTTTGTCCGGTTCATTAATCCGGGGGACTTACGAGTCGTTGGAAAAACGTGTGCCGGTTCTGCATGTCATGATGTTGAGTCGAAGAACGTGCCGCGCAGCATGATGACGCATGGCGCGATGCTCTGGGGTGCTGCGCTCTACAACAACGGCAGCTTTCACTTGAAGGATCCGCGCTTCGGTGAGAGCTACAGCGAATCAGGCGCACCGCAAACACTGCTGCAAACGAGCACGGAAGAACAGCGACGCACCAAAGGTTTACTGGCCTTGCTCGATCCGATTCCGCGTTGGGAGATTTCTCAACCGGGAAACATCTTGCGTGTGTTTGAGCGCGGTGGAAAGCGCCGGCTCGAAGTTGGCTTGCCTGATAAGGAAGAGGAGCCCGGCAAGCCCGACAAAGGACTCAGTCCGCGCGGGCTGGGCACTGCACAACGCACCGATCCAGTCTTTCTGGGCATACAAAAAACACGTCTGATGGATCCGACGCTAAACTTTCTCGGCACGAACGATCATCCCGGCGACTATCGCTCCTCCGGTTGTTCCGCGTGTCATGTCATCTATGCAAATGATCGCGATCCATCACACTCGGCTTTCTACCAGCAGGCGGGAAATCTCGGACAGTCGCAAAGCGCTGATACCTCTATTCCGAAAGGCCAATCGGGACATCCGATCCGTCACCAGTTCACCAGCCAGATTCCGACGTCGCAATGCATGGTCTGTCACATGCACCCGGGAACAAACATGGTTGCGAGCTATCTCGGGTTGACCTGGTGGGACAACGAAAGTGACGGCGCGAAGATGTATCCGGCGAAGCAGCACAATCCGAGCCAGGATGAGGAGCAGGAGAAGCTCGATCGCAATCCTGAAGGCGCAAGCCTGCGCGGTCTCTGGTCCAACTTTGAATTCTTAAAAGACACCGGCACACCCGCATTCAACGCGCTGTTGCGAAACACGCAGTTTGCCGACTTTCACGGCCACGGCTGGATGTTTCGCAAAGTCTTCAAGCGCGATCGCAAAGGCAATCTGCTCGATGCTGTCGGGAACATCGTCTCACCTGACGATCCGGCGAAGTTCAGCAAGGCTGTACATCTCAACGACATTCATCTCGAACGAGGAATGCATTGCATCGATTGCCACTTCCGCCAGGATTCACACGGCGACGGCAATCTTTACAACGAGCCTCGGGCGGCAATCGAGATCGCGTGCGAAGACTGCCACGGAACGATCAAGCAAAAGGCGACGCTGTTTACTTCCGGTCCTGCCGCTGCGACCGTAACAGGGTCAATCGCCCAGCGACGCAAATCTCAAAACCAGCCGCTAACAGGCCAGGATCTGACGCGCATTCGCGTCCGCGATGCCGAAGGAACTCGCATTCCGCTCTTCCAACGCGTGACTCGCGATCGAAAACGGAAAGACGCACAGGGCGCCGATCTCGATCTTAAAGCCGGCGATATCATGCAGAACTCGATGGTCGTGCCCGGCCGCTGGTGGCGTGTGCCCCAAACACTCGACACCGTGATGCAGGGTAGTCGCGACTATAACGAGCAGTCTCGCTACGCGAAGACCATTCGCAAAGACAACACAACCTGGGGCGATGTTCCGGCTGACAGCAATCAACTCGCGCATCGCGACGCGGACATGACCTGCGTCGCCTGTCATTCTTCATGGGTGACGAGTTGTTTTGGTTGTCACCTCTCGATGCAGGCAAATCGCAAAATGCCTAACCGGCACAACGAAGGCGGTAACACGCGCAACTTCACGCAGTACAACTTCCAGGTCTTGCGCGACGATATCTTCATGCTTGGCCGCGATGGAACTGTCACAGGAAATCGCGTTGCTCCGGTGCGCTCGTCATCAGCGGTGCTGGTGAGTTCGCAAAATCAAAATCGCGAATGGATCTATTCGCAACAGCAAACAACGTCAGCGGAAGGCTTTGCCGGCCAGGCTTTCAACACGCACGTCCCGCATACCGTTCGTTCGACCGAAACAAAGACGTGCAGCGATTGTCATGTGTCCGAGAAGAACGACAACAACGCGTGGCTCGCGCAGTTGTTGTTACAAGGCACGAACTTCGTCAACTTCATGGGACGCTACGTCTACGTCGCCGGTGATCATGCATTGGAAGTGGTGGTCGCAACCGAACACACCGAGCCGCAGGCGGTCATTGGGAGCACACTTCAGAAAATTGCTTACCCGGAAAACTACGAGCGGTTTGTTCGCGGGGGCCGGGAGTTGAAGACGTTTTACGAGCACGTTGGCAATCCTCGTGTGCTCCAGGTGCAGTTGCGCGGTGAGTATGCATATGTTGCCGCGGGTGAGGGTGGCCTGCGCGTGTATGACGTTGCGCAGATCGATCAGAAGGGTTTTTCGGAACGGATTGTTACAGCGCCTGTGTCGCGTTTTGGACAGAAGTTTTGGGTGAAGACGAAATACGCGACCGCGGTCGCGGCGCCGACCACGTTGGCAGTCGATCCGGCGCGCCGGCAGTTACCCGTGAACGAAGAACAGCCGATTCACCCGCTTTATGCTTATCTTTACATCGCCGACAAGTACGAGGGTTTGATACTGGTGAATGCGGCAACACTGCTCGATGGCGATCCTTTGAATAACTACTTGAAACGTGCGGTCACATTTAATCCGGGTGGCGCGCTCAACGACGCGAACAACATCACCCTCGCGGGAAACTATGCTTACATCACCACCGCGCAGGGGGTCGCGATCGTCTCGATCAACGATCCACTGAATCCGCGGATTGTGAATCGCATTAGCCTCAAACACCCGCGGGCAGTGGCGATTCAGTTTCGGTATGCGTTTGTTGTCGATCAGGAAGGCTTGAAGATTATCGATGTGACTGTGCCGGAGCAGGCGCGGGTTGTTGACGGTGCTTTTGTTCCATTGGCTCACGCGCATGACGTTTACGTGGCGCGGACATATGCCTACGTCGCGAATGGCAAAGACGGAATCGCGATCATCGACGTCGAACAGCCTGAGCGGCCACGACTCGATCAAATGTACAACGCCGAAGGCAAGCTCAACGACGTGCATCAAGTGAAGATCGCGATGACAAATGCGAGCCTGTTTGCGTACGTCGCCGATGGAAAGAATGGCCTGCGCGTGTTGCAACTGACCTCGCCTGAGACGATGTCCGAGTATGCGGGATTCAGCCCACGGCCACGGCCGGTGTTGATTGCGACGTTCAAGACAAAAGGCGAAGCGTTGGGTGTGTCGAAGGCGTTGGATCGCGATCGCGCGGCGGATGAGAGTGGCAATCAGGTGTCGGTGTTTGGGCGGCGCGGAGCCCGGCCATTTAATTACGATGAGATTCTGAGGATGCTGCGGACGAATGATGGACGCGGCGAGTGGTTCCGGGTGAGTGACCAGCCGCCACGCTCATCGAAGAATTAGTTTTCCCGCAAAGGCGCAAAGAAAGACGCAAAGGAAAACTCAAACTCTTCTTTGTGTCTTCTTTGCGCCCTTGCGCCCTGGCGGGAGAAAACCGTTTACATCAATTGCGCTCTCAGCTTTAACAAGAGTTCCTTCGCTTCTTCGGGACTCAACGACTCAGACGCCGCGCGGATCTCTTCAACCACCTGCTGGTTAGCCAAGTCAAAAAGCGATGCTTGCGCGGCAGCCTTTCGTCGCCCGGCGCGTGTCGCAGCCTTTTCTAAAGCACTATTCGCCGCTGCGCTGAACGCCATCGGTTCTGCAACCGGCTTCACGTCCTCTTCCGCGAACACGTCTAATTCGTAACGCTCGAGTCGCGCCAGCACTTCGCGCGCGGTCGCCAGCACGGCCGGAGGTAGCCCCGCGAGGCGCGCGACCTCGATGCCATACGATTTCGACGCTCGCCCGCGTTCGAGACGATGCAGAAAGACAACTTCACCTTCACGCTCGGTAGCCGTGATCTGATAGTTCTGCGCACCCGGCAGTCGCTCGGCCAGTTCGGTGAGCTCGTGATAGTGCGTGGCAAACAACGTCTTGGCAGCATGTTCCGCCGAGTTGTGCAGGTACTCGGCAACCGCCCAGGCGATCGACAAACCATCGAACGTCGCAGTGCCGCGTCCGATCTCGTCGAGCAACACGAGCGAGCGCGGCGTCGCGCTGTGCAGGATCGCCGCTGTCTCAGTCATCTCCACCATGAATGTGGAACGACCGCGGGTCAGATCGTCTGAGGCGCCCACCCTGGTCCAGATGCGATCCAATAGCGGTAATCGTGCGCGCTCAGCGGGAACGAAGCATCCGGTTTGCGCGAGGATGCAGATGATTGCAGTCTGGCGCAGCACTGTGCTCTTGCCGCCCATGTTTGGACCGGTGATGATCAAGAGCCGGTCGGTCGAGTTGTTCAGAAAGATACTGTTCGGCACGAACGGTTCATCGATGAAGGCTTCAATGACCGGATGCCGTCCCTGGATGATCTCGAGCTCGTCGCCATCGTGTAGCACCGGTCTTGCGTAGCGACGGCGCGCGGATGTTTCTGCTGAAGAGGCGAGCACGTCGAGAGCCGCGAGTGCGCGTGCGGTCATTTGAATGCGTTTCGTTTGCGCCGCGACTTGCCTGCAGATGTCGGTGAAAAGCTCGGTCTCCAATTGGATGATGCGCTCTTCGGCGCCGAGGACTTTCTTTTCCCAATCGCGCAACTCGGGCGTAGTGAAGCGTTCGGCATTCGCCAGCGTTTGGCGTCGCTCGTATTCGATTGGCACTCGCGCGGCTGCAGCCTTCGAGACTTCGATGAAGTAACCAAAGACGCCATTGAAACGAATGCGCAGGTTGTTGATTCCACTGCGACCTCGTTCAGTGGCTTCGAGAGCGGCGATGATCTGTTTGGCGTTGCGGCTGGTGGAACGCAGCTCGTCGAGCTCGGGCGAGTAACCGTCGCGAATCGTATCGCCGTCACTAAGTTTGACGGGTGGATCATCGGCGATTGCACGGGCGATCAGATCGCGCACGTCCGGCAGTTCGTCTGTGTTTTCGACCAGCACTTCGATTAGCGAAGCATCAAACTCGCTCAACACTTCACGAATCGCAGGCACCTGGTTGAGTGAGCGCAATATCGCGACAAGATCGCGCGGCGTTGCGGATCCGAGACTGATACGGCCAACCAGCCGTTCTAAATCGGAGACTTCTTTCAAAAGCGTTCGCAGCTTGTCTCGTCGCACATGCGACGCAAACAGATCGTTAACGGCAGCCAGTCGGGCTTCGACTTCGCCGCGCTTCACACAGGGACGCAGCAACCACGCGCGAAGCAGGCGACCGCCCATGCCCGTCACAGTTTCGTCGATTACTTGCAACAACGAACGACCGCTGCCGCCGGCGAGCGATTCCACGAGCTCGAGATTGCGAACCGTCACACTGTCGAGTACGAGATGATCCTGGGGCTCAAAATAGACGAGATCGGTAACGTGCGCCGCTGCTGCGCGTTGAGTCTCGCGGGCGTAACGCAAACAAGCCCCGGCCGCGCGAATGGCTTCTTCCTTCCTGCTCAGCCCGTACCCGTCGAGCGTCCGCACCTTGAAGTGATCGAGCAGCAACGTCGCGCAATCCTCCTTTTGCCACTGCCAATCGTCCAGAGGTGTAAGAGTTACGTCGAAGCCGAACTCCTCCCTGGAATGCGGCGACCTGGCGCCGCTTTGGTCTTTGATCGCGGGATCGGGAACAAAGCGGCGCCAGGCCGCCGCACTCCAGGGTGACGCCACTTCCTCATTCGTTTGTAGTGGCAAAGGCGCTGTTTGAACTTTACCAGTGAGACTGCTCTTGATCAGCGCTCCGAGCGACGCGGGAAACAACAGCTCTCGCGGCGCGTACGACTCGAGCGCCGCGCGGATTCGCGCCCACGAGTCGCGCCCGGTTTCCTGTGTCACACGAAATTCACCGGTTGAGATATCGAGAAACGCAGCACCAATCGTCTCGCCTGCACTGCAAATGGCAGCAAGAAACACCGGCTCGCGCGCTTCGAGCAACTGCGGATCGATCGGAGTTCCCGGTGTGACGATGCGCACGACCTCGCGTCGCACAAGCTTCTTGGTCTTCCCGGCTTCTTCAGTCTGTTCGCAGATCGCCACGCGATAACCTTTGCGAACCAGCCGCGCGATGTAATTCGCCGCGGAGTGGTGCGGCACTCCGCACATCGGAACGGGATTGCCACTTTCCTTGTGACGCGCTGTGAGTGTGATTTGCAGTTCGCGTGAACCTGTCAACGCATCGTCGAAGAAGAGTTCGTAGAAGTCGCCGAGACGGAAAAACAGCAGTGTCCCTGGGTGTTGCTGCTTCAGTTCCTGATACTGCCGCAGCATCGGCGTTGAACTGGAATTATTCATAAGTTGTGAGTGCCGCCACAGATTAACACAAACATCCGTGTGAATCCGCGTGAATCTGTGTTAATTTCCCGCTGTGGAATTTCTGACCAAGTCCCTGCGAGAACATCTCGAAACAATACAAAAATTAATCGATTCCGCGCTTCCTGAGATCGAACGATCGGGGCAAATGATCTGTGAGGCGCTGGCGAGCGAGCGAAAGGTTCTGCTTTGCGGCAATGGCGGCAGCGCGGCTGATGCACAACACATCGCGGCCGAACTCGTCGGCTGTTACGAGAAGCAGCGACGTTCGTGGCCGGCAATCGCGCTCACCACTGACACGTCTGCACTGACCGCCGTCAGCAACGATCTTGGCTACGAACAGGTGTTTGCTCGACAGGTCGCAGGTCTCGCACAGGCAGGCGACGTGCTTGTAGCGATCAGTACGAGCGGAAAATCGAAGAACGTCCTGCGCGCGGCGGAGCAGGCAAGGGAATCAGGCTGTAAGACTATTGCGCTGACTGGAGCAACCGCCGAACCGCTTCGATCGCTCTGCGACATTGGCGTTGCCGTGCCGTCAAACAGAACGGCGCGTGTCCAGGAAGCTCACATAACCATCGGGCATCTCTGGTGTGAGATGGTCGATCGCGTTTCCTAATTTCTCTGTTGCACAGAGAAGATTCAAATGCCTTCAATTAATAAATCTTGACACACGCAATCGATCTAATTAGTCTCTCGATGCACTTCAATCCGGGTCCTTTGGATTGCGCGGAGCTTCCCGACATTTTCGTCGCCGTCAGTGATTCACTGAGACATTGATGTTTCATAGAGAATTTCCGAACGCCACGACAAAAAACAACTCCGCCCACTCACTTCCAATAGTCGCTGAGTCAAACACCCGTCGAATCCCGCAAGATCCGTGGGTGGGAGTTCGTCTGCCGGTTTGACAATTAGTTGCCGCCTCGCAAGAGAGGCTTCCCCAAAGGGTTTCTGTGTGTAGCTTTTCTGTTCTCGACACGCAACGCTAGAGGTGTATCCACATGAAGAAGAAACGCAAGAAGAAGACAGCCCTCATCATTTGCCGGGATCGAAAACAATTTTGGACTACACAGAAGCAGTTTTGGCAATGGGTGCGGGAAGGCATTGTGCTCAAAACGGGGGAGCAGCCGTTGACCGGATTATTCAAGCGTGAGCACGAAGAGTTGTTGGTGTTGTTGAGTAACACCGTGCTGAACCTGGCACATCCGAACCACATGCGCGAGGCGCTCTTGTCACGCCGGATTGGCATGTCTGGAAAATGATCTTGCACATCATGCAAATCCTGAAATCCTGTCTAATAGTACTCGGAGTTTTAGCCGTGGTTTCCGCACAGCAGCCTGCCGATGATCGCTACCGCATCGGCCCGGCTGACGTGCTCGACATACGCATCTACAACCGCCCGCACCTGTCGCGTGAAAACGTGCGCGTCGAAGGCAACGGCATGATCCGCATGCCCCTCATCGAAACGGAGATTCAAGCCGCTTGCCAGACTGAAGGCGAGCTCGCGAAAGAGATCTCGACGCGTTACGCGAAGTACTACAAGAACCTTCAGGTTGACGTCTTTATCAAGGAGTATCACTCGAGACAGGTAGCCGTAATCGGCGCCGTCAACGATCAGAGCCGTTTTCAACTCCAGCGTCGCGTCCGTTTGCTGGAATTACTCACTTACGCGAAGGGACCGTCGCCGCGCGCCGGGCAAACAGTCAACATCGTGCACTCGACGGCATCCTCTCCATGCAAACAGATGGACGAGTCTGACACGTCGTCTGTCTTTTCCAGTTACAAGCTCAGCGACGTGCTCCAGGGCGACCCGAAATCAAATCCGTACCTCGAGCCCGGAGACATCGTGACTGTCCCGGAAGCGGACCAGGTGTACGTCGTGGGAAACGTTTTCATGCCGCTCACGATCTCGCTGCGCGAGCCGATCACTCTAACGCGCGCCATCGCGATGGCCGGCGGTCTCAAGCAGGACACTCGCAAAGACAAGATTCGCGTGTTACGGCAGGAACCGGGAACGACGATCAGAAAAGAGATCACCGTCGATCTCTATGCGATCGAGAAGAAGCGTTCTGAAGATCTCGCACTGGCGCCGAACGACATCATTGATGTGCCCACATCAGCGGGCAAGAGCTTCCTGCGCAGCCTGGTTCAGGGTGTTGTGCCTGGTGTGGGGCAGTTGCCCGTGCG
>JAICGQ010000146.1 GCA_025923035.1 Pyrinomonadaceae bacterium
TCCGAACGGCACCATCATTCCGGCGGGCGGCCATTTCCTTGGTGTTAATTCGCTTGGTTATTCACTCGGGAATTATCCCGGAGGTTCGAGCCTGACCGCGACTGGCGACGTGAGCTACACGCTGAACATCGCTGACAACGCTGGACTCGCGATCTTCAATACTACGAGCTCTATAAACTTAACGCTCGCGAACAGGCTTGATGCCGTTGGTGCGTCGAGCGAGGCCAACGCGCTGTTCAGAGAGGGCGCGGGTCTGCCGCCGCTGGTTCCGTTCTCCATCGACCACAGTTGGATTCGCCTCGTTCCCAGCGGCGGCGCCGGCGTTCCCCAGGATACAAACAACAACGTTGCTGACTTCAGGTTTGTCGACACGAACGGCACGTCCGCCGGCGCGGGACAACGGCTGGGTGCTCCTGGTCCAGAGAATCGCTTCAGTCCGGGCCATCTGTTCGCTGGTTCGTCTGTTTCGCTGAGTCTGGTCGATCCCGGTGTGGGAGCAAACGTAGCTCCGAACTTCGTCCGCAGCCTGGTTTCAGATCCGGCGAACAACTCGACGTTCGGCACGATCGATATCAGACGTAAACTGACTAACTCGACGGGCGTACCGATTCATCGCCTGCGCGTCCGCATCATCGACCTGACGACGTTTCCCTCGCCTTCGGGCACTGCAGATTTGCGAGCGCGAACGTCCCCCGCGGTGGTAGTTTCGTTGAGCGGTGGTGGAACGACTACAGTTCAAGGTACGACACTCGAAACACCTCCGCAGCAAGCAAACGGCGGCGGTATCAACAGCAGCATGTCGGCTGAAACCATCACGCTGCTTACTCCGTTGCTGAACGGCGCCAGCATCAACCTGCGTTTCCGTTTCGGAGTGCAACAGGAAGGCAAGTACAAGTACTGCGCGGTGATCGAAACGCTGCCGTTCAGCAATTCAAGTACGACTTGTTTCACTGGAGGCACGCAACCGGCGGCAGCAGCGAAGGTTAAACCGCCTAAGGGAGAGACGGCGGAGGAGTGAGAAGGGACGCGGTGACGCGGTGACGGGGGACGCGGGCGACGCGGGGACGCGTCCCCTTTCACCCTTTCTGCCTTTCCGTTACTAGTTCGTCAATCAACTGGCGGAGTTGCTTGATCTCAGCACGCATCTCCGCCAGTTTGTTCATGTTCGCGTTCATGCGTTTGTACTGATCGAGCGGCTGCACCGGTATTCCCCACCACACGCCCGGTCGCACGATCTTCCCGGGCAGGATTCCCGCTTTTGATCCGATGATCGCGCCTTTCTGCACGCGCGTGTGGTCGCCGAAACCAACCTGCCCGCCGATCACGCAGTCGTCTTCGATTACCACGCTGCCGCTGATTCCGGTTTGCGCCGCGATGACAACGCGTTCGCCGATGTCGCAGTTGTGACCGACATGGACCATGTTGTCGAGCTTCGTGCCGCGGCCGATGCGCGTACGGCCGAGCGCGGCGCGATCGACGCACGTGTACGCACCCATTTCAACGTCGTCTTCGATCACGACGGTTCCGATCTGCGGAAACTTTTGATAACCGAGTTCGTGACGCACATAACCGAAGCCGTCGGCGCCGATACAAACGCCGGCGTGAAGTATCACGCGATTCCCAATCGTCACACCGTCGTACAAGACAACATTCGGATGAAGCACGCACTTGTCGCCAACAGTAACGTATGCGCCAATCGTGACGTGTGGACCAATGTAGGCAGTCGGCGAAACGTCGGCTGTTTCAGCAACGACGGCGGTCGGATGGATCGAAGGTTCGCGATCGGTGGGATGCAGTGCCTCACCGATCAAAGCAAACGCCAGTTTCGGATTCGAAACTTCGATCAGGGTGCGATTCGACGAAAACTTTTCCCTGTCGCGAACAATCAAACACGACGCCCTGCTTTCGTGCGCCGCGGGCATAAACTTCTCGTCATCGACGTACGCAATCTCGCCCTTTCGAGCCTGCTCGAGATCGGCGATCCGAACGATCTGTGTTTCCCCATCGCCGACCACACGGCCGTTGACGATTTCACTGAGTTCCTGAACTTTCATCTTGTGAACCCACGTCTAGAAGCACGGATAAAAGCAATTAAGTGCGAAATGTTCTCGTCGTCGATCTGGTCGAGTTGCTGTAGCGACTCTTCGATCGGTATCCCGGATCGAAAGAGCAAGCGGTACGCGTCTTTCAACGCCCGTCGCGCGGTCTCCGAAAACCCGGCGCGCCGCAACCCAACGCTATTCAACCCGCGCAGCCGCGGCGGATTTCCGTCAGTCGTAAAAAACGGCAACACATCCTGCACGATCTTCGACTTCCCGCCAACCATCGCGTACCTGCCAAACCGCACAAACTGGTGTGCGCCGACATTGTTCGACATAAACACGTGGTCTTCGACAACGATATGTCCCGCCAGCGCGACTTCATTCGCGAAGATGTTGTCGTCGCCGATAACACAGTTATGCGCCACATGACAGCCAACCATGAAAAAGTTGCGCGAACCGATCCGCGTCGTTTCACCTTCGCCGCTGGCCCGGTGCAACGTACAAAACTCTCGAATCTGGTTGTCGTCGCCGATTTCAAGATAACTCTGCTCGCCATGGAACTTTACGTCCTGCGGCTCGCCGCCCACGACGGCGTGCTCGAAAACCCGGTTTCTGGCTCCCAGCCGGGTTAACCGCTTAATGACGGCGTAGGCCCCGATCTCGCAATCCGGGCCGATTTCCACGTTATCTTCAATTATTGCTGTGGGGTGAATAGGCATTTGCAGGGTTTTGAGGATAATCGCGTCTTGTGGATCCTGCAAATCCTGTTTATGATGCAGCCGTTGTTGCGGGTTTTGATAGGTAGGAGACTGTAAAGCCTTTGTTTAGTGACCAGTTTCGCCGTGGCGAGTCGGAAAAAAGCAAGCTGTCGGGCGTGAAGGGCTCGAAGCTTATCTCAGGTCTTTCAGACGTCGCCTGGAAGGCGTTTCAGTCAGTTAACCAGCGGCTGCCGGAAGGCGAAGCCATTCGTCCAAACTGGGCGCCCGGTCCACTTCTCAAATCCTACGAACGCACTGCTCCGCCACTTGGTTTCCCGCGCGAAACCGACAGTCTTTGTCCCGCCTGCGTAAAAGAAGTTCGCAACGCCGTCATCAACGGAGAGGTCACACTCGAGACTCTCATGCACGAGCATCCGGGTGAGATCAAGGCGCAGATCGTTGAAGACAACGGTCAGGTAGTGATGCGCAAGAACTGTCCGAAGCACGGCGAGTTTGAAGATGTGATGTCGACCGATCCTGCGTTTCTCGAACGGATCGAGTCGCTCTTCTTCGGACGCGACTTCCGCTCCGCCGAAGACAAAGACGTACATCGTCACGGAACTTCGAACATCAAGTTTGGACGCGGCGCCGTGTTGACCGTCGACCTGACCAACCGCTGCAACATGATGTGCAATCCGTGCTTCATGGACGCGAACCAGGTTGGCTACGTCCACGAACCGACATTCGAAGACACGAAAGCGATCCTGGACCGTGCTGTTTCGTTCAAACCACGACGCCAGGTGATCATTCTCTTCTCCGGCGGTGAGCCGACGCTCTCGCCTTACTACCTCGACGCCGTCGCTTACGCAAAGAAGATTGGCTTCTACCGCATTCTCGCCGCGACCAACGGAATTCGCTTCGCCGAAGACATCGAGTTTTGCAAAGCAGCGAAAGCCGCGGGTCAGCATGGCGTTTATCTACAGTTTGACGGTGTCAGCGAAGAGAAGAACAAGCATCGTGGCGTCGGTAATCTGTTTGACGTGAAGTTGCGCGCGATCGAGAACCTCGCGAGTGTCGGTATCAAAGTCACGCTTGTGGTAACCATCGTCAACAACCTGAACAACGATGGTATCGGCCAGATCGTCGAATTTGCCGCCAAGAACATCGACAAGGTGCAAACGATCGCGTTTCAACCGGTTTCGTTCACGGGCCGCGATGAAGACATCTCCGACGAGATGCGCAAGAAGTGGCGCTACACACTCGCCGGCATGACTCACGATCTCAAGAACCAGTTGAACCAGAGCATTCAACCGTTGCGCGATTGGTTCCCGCTTTCGTCTTATTCCGCGTTCACAAGTGTGATGGACATGCTTCAGGGCGCTGATGCGCCGTGGGGCTGGTCGTCGTGCAATTGTCATCCAAACTGCGGCATCTTCACGTTGCTCGTCGTGAATCGTCAGACGGGCGAGTTCAAATCACTGTTTGAATTCTTCAACTACGAACAGTTCATGAAAGACGTCGCGGTGATCACCGACACTGCACGCGGCCGCAAACTTTCGTATGCACAACTCGGTATGGCCATCATGCGCAACTTCGACGCCGAACGCGCGCCCGAAGGATTTCCGATTTCGCAGATCGTCAACCTGTTCAAACCGTCGTCGACCAATTCGAATTCCGACCGCAACGATCGCATGAAGGCCGACACAGGTGACGCCTGGCGCGTGTTATGTGTGGAAGGAATGTGGTTTCAGGATCTGTTCAACTACGACTTCCGCCGCACCGAGATGTGCGTCATTCCGTACGGCACGCAGGAAGGCGAGATCTCCTTCTGCGCGTACAACACCGGCGTGGGTTGGCGACAAATCATCGAAAACATGCATAAGACCGCGAACCTGGCCGAGTGGTACGAGGAAAACGGTCGCCACAAGGTCTATGCTGCCGGCAAGAGCGTCCCGCTTACGACTACCAAACACTCCCTGAGCCTGCCAGTCATCCAGGCAGTGCTGGCGGAAGACGCTGAACCAGTGCCGGTTGCGACGCCTTATCTCGTTGAAGAAGAAGACACCGTTTCCGTTTAGTCACATCCGTTAGAGCAAGGGGCCCACTCTTCCCGCTGTTCCATTTTAGATTCTGTCCTAATCGATCAGGCTCACTTTCCCCAGGGTCGTTTAGAGTTCGTTTACCTTGTCAAACCCATGGAGACATTGCGATGAAACGAATTGTGTCTGTTGTGCTCATGCTCAGTTTGGGCATGGCTGTAATTGCTTCCCCCTCCCAGGCGCAGGATCCCGCGGCGTCGAAGTCTCAAACCGCGGCCCCCGCCCTGACTAACAAAGACGTCGTCGACATGATGAAGGCGGGACTTACTGCCGAGGTCATCGTCGCCAAGATCAAATCGTCGGACACCAATTTCGACACTACTCCAGCCGCGCTCGCTGAGCTCAAAGCCGCAAACGTTCCGGACAGTGTGATTCTGGCGATGGTTAAGCCGGAGCCCGCCGCGACCGCAACCGAAACCACGCCTGCTGACGGCATCGTCAACGTGCCTGACGGAACCGAGGTCGAGATCCAACTGACAAACAACGCTTCAGGCGAAGAGCTGAAAGTCGGCGACGTAGTGGATTTTGTTGTCGTTGCTCCGGTGAAAGTGAGCGGGGTCACAGTTTTCGATAAAGGCGCCGGCGGACGAGCTCGCATCACGACCGCCAAACGTGCAGGCCACTGGGGCAAAGCCGGAAAACTCGAATGGGCCATGCAGGACGTGATGGCCACTGACGGTAACCGCATCCCCGCGCGTTTCACTCAACGTCACATCGGCGACAGTAAAGGCGGGACGGTCGCGGTGGCCGCGGTTGCGACAACGGTGTTCCTTGGACCACTTGGGCTGTTGTGGGGACTGAAGAAAGGCAAACCCGCGATCATTCCCGCCGGTAATCGTTACAGCGTTTTTGTTCATGGCGACGTGAAGATCAAAGGCAAAGCAGCTGAGGCGACTGCTGAAGCGAAGGAGACGCCATGATCGCGTTGAGATCGGTGTTTATCGCGCTGCTCCTGTTGTCGTCGATTGTTTGCGTCGTGGCCCAGGAGCCGAAGACGCTTACCGAGGAGAAGAAGGCGCAGATCGAGTTTGAGTACAAACTGCTGGCGACAAACCGCACGACGACGATGGAAAAGGAGATGAACGACGCCGCTGGCGAAGGTTATCGATTCCTCGAAGTAATTAGCGGCGACACGTTCTTCGGCGGCGCTGAAGCTCTGGTGGTGATGATCCGTCCGGTGGAAGAATTCTCGAAAGGTCGTTTCGCTTACAAGCTGCTCGCAACCAGCAAGACGTCCACGATGCAAAAGGAGCTTCAAGCGGCCGGTGATGAAGGTTACGAGCACCGCGGGCAGTCAGTGTTCAAGAAGACGTTCGGCACGGAAGTGATGGTGATTCTCGAGCGCGATAACAAAATCAAACCACGGCTGTGGGACTACAAACTGCTCGCGACAAAGAAAACGTCGACGATGCAGAAGGAAGTGATGGAAGCTGCGGCTGAGGGCTATCAATTCGTCGCGTTCTCGACTGGTTCGACGTTCTTTGGCGGCAATGAAGTAGTGACGATCATGCGCCGGCCGCGTCACGAAGTCGCGGGCCAGTAAACGGCGTTTTGTGCTTGGTGCTTGGTGCTTAGTTCTTTGTTGGCCTGCGCCAGCCACGCTTCAAACGCGCCTGGCTCGCTTCTCCGATCAAAGTACAAAGTACAAAGCACAAAGTACTAAGCTCTAACTGTCTTTCGCGTTGTCGACTTCGCTGCTGGGCCGTTGCACTTCACGTAACTGAGCCACGATGTCGCGTAAACGGATCGCGAGGTCTTCGATCGTTTGGACGCGTTTGCGGGATCGTTCGCTTAGCTCTTCGCGCAACAGCAGTTGCGCCTGGCCCAACACGCCGGTGAGTGGGTTGTTGATTTCGTGACGGATGCGGGCCACGAGGTCGGCAGTCTCCTCGAGTTTCAAGCGATACTTCGCAACTTCGTCTTGCTTGTCGTGTTCAGTCATCAAGTCTCCGTAATTTGTGCCGGGAAATGAAGAGTAAAGGCAGTTGTCTTTGTTTTAAATCAGGTGTGCACCGCTAATGTCGAAATTGTTGCGGCGCCATTGTGCCCTGTGAGCGTCTTCAATTCAAGCACTTTAATCGGGGTTGATACGTGGACCAGAGAAGGTGGGTTTCAAGCGGGAGGAGGACTGTGAACCGCGAGCATTTATTTTGCGGACAGGGGTCAAGTTGACAATCGCACCGCCTCACTCGTAAATTTCAAATTCCTCTTTGCTGGGAGGTCGTCCAATGGTAGGACTCCAGACTCTGGATCTGGCTATCGGGGTTCGAGTCCCTGCCTCCCAGCCAATCATTCAAAATCTGCTCCATTTGTCTTGCAGCGTCTTTTTGATGCTGACGCTCGTCGGGTCAGCCGTTGTCGCGCAGGATAAACCGCGCGATAAGACGAAGAGTACCGCGAACGAGGCGGCTCAGCGCAAGGTCGAAGAGTTGCAGCGTAAGGCGCAGGCTATCGACACTCTGAAGGGCGTCGTCGAGAGCGCGGCGGACATTCAGGAGACGCGAGCGCGTGTCGCCGTTTTAACCGGCGCCCTCGATCTTCTCTGGAAACACGACGAAGCGTACGCCCGCACGAACTTCATCAAGTTTGCCACCGCCTTATCGGATAAGTTCGCCGCAAACACGACCGAGAAAACTGAGCGCTCCGAGATCAGAGCTTCGATGGGAGCGCTACTGAGGGCGTTCGGTCGTCACGACGTGCAGGCGGCAGCACGGCTACTCGACAAATTTCAAGACCTCGTCGAAGGCGTGTCCAAAGACAACCTTTCGCCCAGCGAACGACTGTCGATCGCGCAGGCAAGTCTCGACTCCGACGCCGTGAAGTCCGCGGCGCTCGCCGCGAAAGTTCTCGAAACCGCCGTACCCGGAACATTCCCCGCCTATTTGAATGAATTGGAACAGCGCGACGCCGACGCCGCTGCTTCGCTCGTCCGCATCGCAGTATCGATGGTTCCGAGCGTGCGAAGCTACACGCCAGTTCACGTGACCATCCTTTCGACTTATATCTTCAGAGAGTCGTACATGTCTGTTCTGGTGGCACAGGAGGGTCGCGAAGCGTCGATAGAGTTCGGCACATTCGCCAGCCCGCTTTCACCGCCGAATAAAGAATTGAATCGCGAGCTGGTGGCGGCGTTTCTGACTGCGTCAGGCACGTATCTGAATGCACAGGCAAACCTGATCGAACAGCTCGGCGACCCGGACGCGATCCGCGTTGGTCTAACCTTGTTTCTCGTTAAGAAACTCGGGAACTACGCCGCAACGATGGGCCTGGACGGTGGTCAAAACTGGGCAGCGCTCGACGCGAGATACACGATCCTGGCAGAGCGGGCGAAGTTGAGTAACCAGGCGTTGACCGGGCTTGCCACGATGGCCCAAAGAATCGTGACCGAGAACACTGTGTTCCGATTCGACGCCGGAGAATCTGCCTTCGCCGCGGCAGAGAAATCCAAAGACCCGGCCCAGCGCGTGGAACTGTTGGCGATGGGCATACATCAACAAATTGACGACGGTAAGTACGCGGAGGCCGCTCAGAAGATCGACGAGCTTCGTGACGACAAGTTTCGTGAGCAGCTCAACACGTATCTCTCTTTTCGCATGGCTGACGCGTCCCTTAAAAAGCTCGATTGGGACAGCTTCAACGCGCAATTAAACCGCGTATCCGACGCTCGGCTTCGCACGTACCTGTTTCTCTCGGCGTCGTTGGTCGCACGCGATTCCGGGAATAAAAAGATGTCCTCGGAGTTTCTGCTTACGGCGATGGCTTTGTTCCCCAAAATCGCGGAGCCGGAGGTGCGTGCTGCGGCGATTGTCGCAGCGGCGGGAATACTCTACTCAACTTCTGACGCATCGTGGACGGCGCAGGTGCTTACGGAAGGCGTGAACACGATCAATCGCGCGACCCGGTACGACGGTAGTGTGTACAAGGTGATTCTCGAAGTGCCGAAGTCCGAGATCTGGTTCCCGCTTCCGAAATTCGATTTCCACTACTGCTTCGAGCAAGCGGCGAAGCGCGACTGGACGGGCGCACTCGCTGCGGCGCAAAGCATCGAGTCGAAAGTGTTACGGTCGCATGCGTACATCGCCGCGTGTCGCAACGTGCTCTGAAACCACCGTACAGAATCGAGACGAGAATGTCTGTATCGCTTGAGTCTCAATCGCTGATCCGATTTGGCGCTATTGCTTGCTGCATGGCCGTGCTGGTGAGCACGCTTGCATGTCTCTACACCATCCCGAGCCATTCCACGAAAGAAAAAAAGAGTGCGCCAGAACCGCAGGCGACAGGCTCGCCCGAACAGCAGTCCGCGGCTCAAGCTGAACTCAAGTTGCTGCCCGTCGATGAAGCGAATAGTGATCCGTCGTTCGTGGCGTTCCGGGCGAAGCTAATCGAAGCCGTGGACAAAAGAGATCTCCATTTCATTTTGAGCATCCTCGATCGCTCAATAACTAACAGCTTCGGCGGCGACGGAGGAATCGAAGAGTTCAAAGAGCAGTGGAAACCTGAACGTCCCGATAGCGAGCTTTGGGTGGAGTTGAAAACAATTCTCTCCCAGGGCGGTTCCTTCTCAATAGGCTCAGAAGCGGTGCCGGAGTTCTGCGCTCCTTATGTTTTCAGCACGTGGGATCGTGTTGCCGGAAAAGCGCCGGAGCTGGACGAGGCTTCGTCATATGGCGCAATTACCGGCGAGAAGGTCGCTCTCCGACGCGAACCAAGAGACAACAGCGAAGTTATTGCGACGCTCGCTTACAACGTCGTGACAATGGACTACGACAAGTCGATCACCGAACAAGGAAAAAAGAATAGCTTCGCGTGGCAGGGCGTAACGACACTAGACGGCAAGCAAGGATTTGTTAAGCGCAACGAGTTTCGGAACCCGCTGGACTACCGTGCTTGTTTCAATAAAACCGCTCAAGGCTGGATGATGACGGCGCTTGTCGCTGGCGACTGAGCAAACCGGCACACACAAGGCTCGATCCTCCCTTTCACCTCCAAAAACTTTGATCATTCCCCGCATTTGACCTAAGATTCCGCGGTCCACCCTCAAGATCTTCGGCTCTAAAATTCGACGGAGGAACTGAAATGCCAAGACGAATGTTTTTGCTGAGTTTTCTTCTCCTTGCCGTAATCTTCGGTGGGCTCACTCCCAAGCCTATCGCATCGTCTGCACCCAAGCCCGCTCCATTGTTCACCAACATCTCTGTTTACGGCGCCTGGCATTGTGGCAACGATTTCTGCACCTGGGCCAGCGTTCGGAACATGACGGACTTCGATACCCGCAACCGCTGGATCATCAATCGCGGCGACGGTACACCCTCCGTCAACCTAATCGTCCTCAGCTTCGTTCATCCCTTGCGACTGCTGAACAAAACCAACGACGCCGGCACCTCGCAAGGCATCCCGATTGGCATGAACCAGGCAGTAGTCGATTATTTCAAAACGCGTGGCATCCGCGTGCAGTTGTCGATGGGCGGCATCACTTACACCGATGCGTGGAACCAGGCGCTCGCCACTAATCCAACGCAACTCGGTCTGAACGCAGCCGAAGCGGCCACGCGTCTCGGCGTCGGGTTTGAAATTGACTACGAAGAAAACACCAACCCGAATCTTCCCGGACTACAGGCGTTCATCAATGCCTATCGTTCAGTTCATCCGTACGACGCTTCCGGAAACAATCACGCCGCGCGATTGACGATCGATCTCGCCGCGGGCGATCGCTGGCTGATCGCGTTGACACGTAAAGCAACTGCCGACTGGCTCAACACGACGACGCCGGTGTTGGACTACGCAAACGCGATGGTTCCCGCACGCCAACCTAACAGCGCCGCGACCGCGACTGCCGATTGGCAGGAACACGTCGATGGCAAGCCGCAGTTTGCACCGCCAATCCTGCCGCTTGCGCCATGCAAGTTCACTGGTGGGTTGTACATCGTCACAGGTTCGAAGCCGGCGCCTGAATGCGTCAACTTCACGGCGTCGCTGATCAACTCAACCGGGACTTACGTGCAAACAGTCGCACCGAACGGCGCAGGAACGACGAGCGGCATGCTGGGTTACATGTTCTGGGCCGCCGAATGTCCAGCGACGAGGCGCGTGTGCACAACGCCTCCGAACTCGTGCGAAGGCGGCGTAGGAATCGGCGCAACGACATACGGTATTCCGATCCCGATGCCACCACTGCGTCAAAGCTAAACTACTAATGAAGACGCTTGTTGCGATCGCGTTTTGTTTCATCAGCTCCGTGGCTTCGGCGCAGACGAATTGCGTCCAGTCGGCGCGCGAAGTTTCGCCACAGCTTTCTGCAGAAACACAACGGGACTTTGAGACAA
>JAICGQ010000147.1 GCA_025923035.1 Pyrinomonadaceae bacterium
CGCGAACGGGAAGATTCATCAGGGTCAGGGCTCCAATAAAGAGCAGGATAAATAGTCGGGTCATGACTATAGTCTACCACCGCGGGTGCGGTACACTGTTGGCTAAACTGTTGGCGTGGATAAACTAATCGACAATTTGGCGGCGATCCTGGGCCGCGAGAACGTTCTCTCAAAACCCGACGAACTCCTGGTTTACGAATGCGACGGTCTGACGCATCACAAGCATCGTCCTCGCGCAGTCGTGTTTCCTTCGTCGACCGACGAGACGGCGGCCGTGATGCGCGAACTGGCGCGGGCGAAAGCGCCGTTCACACCTCGGGGCGCGGGTACGGGACTGTCCGGCGGCGCGCTCGCGCTCAATTCCGGTGTCGTGATCGAGATGGCGCGAATGCGCCGAATTCTGAAGATCGACGCAGAGAACCGGTTGGCCGTCGTGCAACCGGGTGTCGTTAACCTGCACGTGTCGCGCGCGGCCGCTGCGAACGGTTTGTACTACGTTCCCGATCCGTCCAGCCAACCCTCATGCACGATCGGGGGGAACATCGCCGAGAGCGCCGGCGGCATTCATTGTTTGAAGTATGGAACGACGACGGACCATGTGCTTGGTTGTCGTGTCGTGCTTGCGGGCGGAGACGTTGTCGATCTCGGCGGCGCCGGGAGCGAAGTGCCGGGCTACGATCTTCTCGGCGTGTTCGTTGGCTCAGAAGGAACTTTCGGCATCGCTACTGAGGCGACACTGAGGTTGTCGCGAATCCCGCCTGCCGTGCGCACACTGCTGGCTGAGTTTGGCGAAGTGAACGATGCGAGCCACGCGGTGTCGGCGATCATCGCGGCGGGTGTGATGCCGGCGGCGCTCGAGATGATGGACCGCGAGATCATCCGCGCCGTTGAGCAGAGCGTCTTTGCTGCGGGACTACCGCCGGATGCGGGCGCCGCGCTGTTGATCGAGTTGGATGGGATCGAAGCTGGTATCGATAGCGAAGCTGAAAAGGTCCGATCGATTTGTTTGGAGTACGGCGCGCGTAGCTGTCGCAATGCGCGCGATGAATGCGAACGCAAGCAGCTTTGGGCTGCGCGGAAGGGCGCGTTTGGCGCGATTGGACGTATCACGCCCGATTCGATGATCCAGGACGCCGTCGTGCCGCGTTCGCGTTTGCCCGAAGTGCTTGGCGCTGCTTACGAAATCGCCGCGCGTTATCAACTGCGAATCGCGAACGTGTTTCACGCTGGTGATGGCAACCTGCATCCGTTGATCTGTTACGACTCACGATCCGCGGACCAGGTCGCGAAGGTGAAAGAAGCGGGACGCGAGTTGATGGAGGTTTGCGTCGGTGCCGGTGGGACGATCACTGGTGAGCACGGTGTTGGGTTGGACAAGCGTGAGTTGTTGCCTTTGGTGTTTTCCGATGACGATATGAACGCGATGCTGAGTGTGCGCGCGGCGTTCGATCCGCTGGGCATTTGTAACCCCGGAAAGATCGTGCCGATGCTGCGCGGGTGTGGCGAAGGCCGGGCGATTGCTGAGACATTTGCGCCCCGAGTGACTGCAGCGCCTCATCACGTTGTGCAGGAGCCTTCGCGATCTTCAGTACCAGAATCGGGGTTGGTTTCACCGGGTTCGCTTGAAGAGCTGTCGGATGTCGTGAGGTCTGCGAGCAGGGTTCAACCGGCTGGCGGCATGACGTGGCTGCCTGAAAACTCGGATCTCATCGTGAGTACGTCCCGGCTAACTCGAATAATCGAACATGAGCCTGCCGATCTAGTCGCTATCGCACAAGCCGGCGTGACACTAAAGGACTTCAATGCGAAGCTCGCGGAGAAGGGGCAATGGCTGCCACTCGATCCGCCGGACGACGGGCGCGCGACACTCGGCGGTATCGTCGCTACCGGTCTCGGCGGCGCGCAACAGTTTGGTTACGGCCGCCCACGCGGATCCGTGATCGGAATGAAAGTCGTGCTGGCCGACGGCAGCGTGATCAAAACGGGCGGGCGCGTGGTGAAGAACGTTGCGGGTTACGATCTAAGCAAGTTGTTCACTGGCAGTTACGGCACGCTGGGCGTAATCGTCGAATTGAATTTCAAACTGCGTCCGAAGCCGGAATGCGAAAGCACAGTCATCGTTGATGGTCCTGTTGTGGAGCTGACGACTAAGGCTAGAGCGATCGTCGCAGCGGGTTTGTTCCCCGTCGCGGCGGAGATCGTGTCGCCGGCCTTCGCTTCGTTGCTTGGCATCGTAGCTAAGCAAACGATCATGTTGATTAGATTCGCCGGCAATCAAGTCGGGGTTAAGTTTCAGATCGAACGAACGCTTGCGTTGTGTGAAGGAGGCGAAGTAATTGCCGACGACGCTCAGTTATGGCAACAGCTTGCCGCCGCGCCTTTGCGCTACGCCTCCGGCTGGCATGCGGGCGTGCTGCCTACGGAACTCGCCGCGATTTGCAAAACGATCGATGTCCCTGACGCGCTGTGGCAAGCCGGCGCAGCAGACGGACGAATTAGAATGTTGGATAATAAGGTGGAAAATCCGGTGACAGATCCTGGTAACGCTGGTTTCCTGATGGATCGCGTGAAGCAACAATTAGATCCGACAAATAAATTCGGGGTGTATCGATGAACACACTGCGCAAGATTGGACCAGTCCTGCTGGCGGTCGCGCTGCTCTGCAACATAGTGGTGGCGCGCGAACCGGTTCGCGCCAGGCACGGCATGGTCGCTTCGACTAACGAGGTCGCGTCCCGCGTCGGCGTCCAGATCATGAAGCGCGGCGGCAACGCCGTTGACGCGGCGATCGCGGTTGCGTTCGCGCTTGCCGTCACCCATCCGGCAGCGGGAAATCTCGGCGGCGGCGGTTTCATGATGATCCGTTTGAAGGACGGACGAACGACAGCGATCGACTATCGCGAGATGGCCCCTGCGGCCGCCCATCGCGACGTCTATTTGGACAAAAACGGCAAGCTGATCGAAGGCGAAGGCGGATCGCTCGTCGGATATCGTGCCGCCGGCGTGCCGGGAACAGTCCGCGGAATGGAGCTGGCGCTGCAGAAGTACGGCTCGGGGAAATTGACCTGGGCGCAACTCGTCGAGCCTGCACGGCGGCTCGCGGCGAATGGCTTCACCGTCACTTATTCACTCGCGCGTTCATTGCGGACCACGAAGGACTATCTCTCGACTTATCTGGAAACGAAACGTGTCTATCTCAAAGGTGGTGCTCTTTATAAAGAAGGCGAACTCTTTCGCCAGCCCGAACTCGCCGCCACATTCACACGTCTGCAACGATTTGGACCAAGCGAGTTTTACGAAGGCGAAACTGCGCGCTTGATTGCGGCCGATATGAAACGCAACAACGGCCTGATGACGTTGGAGGATCTGCGCGGTTACGTCGCGAAAGAACGGACACCGCTACGTGGCAGCTATCGTGGTTACGAAGTCATCTCGATGCCGCCGCCGTCGTCAGGCGGCGCGGTGCTGATCGAGATGCTCAACATCCTCGAAGGCTTCGACCTGCGTAGTTACGAAGCGAGCTCTTCGGATCGCTATCACCTGATGGCCGAAGCGATGCGTCGTGCGTTTGCAGATCGCGCCGAGTACATGGGCGACACGGATTTCGTGAAGGTCCCGATTGCGGGTTTGATCGACAAGCAGTATGCGACTACGTTGCGGTCGACGATCAAACCCGATCGCGCGTCGACGAGCGCAGAAGTTCGCGCCGGGCGTCCGGCTGGTTACGAATCCGACGACACCACGCATTTCACCGTCGTCGACGCTGAAGGCAATGCGGTCGCTAACACGTACACTTTGAACGACTCATACGGGTCGTCGGCGACAGTCAAAGGCGCAGGCATCCTGCTCAACAACGAGATGGACGATTTCGCGGCCAAACCCGGCACGCCAAACATGTACGGCTTGATTCAAGGCGAGCGAAACGCCGTCGCGCCGCGTAAACGCCCACTGTCCGCCATGACGCCGACGATCGTTTTGCGCAAGGACGGCAGTCTCTGGTTCACGATCGGCAGTCCGGGTGGACCAACGATCATCAACACCGTCCTATGTGTGATCACAAACGTGATCGACTACGACATGAACATCCAGCAAGCCATCGATGCACCACGCATTCATCATCAATGGCTTCCGGATGAGTTAACGGGCGAACCTTATGGTCTCTCCGGCGACACGCAACGGGCGCTGACCGCGCGGGGCCACACGCTCGCGAAACAACGCACTTTGGGCGACGCCGAAGGCATCATGATCGAAGAGAAAACGGGCGTCCGCCTTGGCGCCACAGATCCCCGACGCAGCGACGGCCTGGCCGCCGGCTACTAGCCCAGGTATTGGCTTGTCAACCCAGATTACATCCAACACCAGTTTCACCGCGGCGCTCGCTGCTCAAGAGCAGGAACTGCTCTCGTGTATTCATTGCGGGCTGTGCCTCGAAGCGTGTCCGACATACGTGGCCACCGGAAATGAGAACGATGGACCACGCGGACGCCTCTACCTGATGCGCGCCGTCGCTGAAGGACGGCTGGAAAATACGTCGGAGGCGTTCAGCAAACATATCGATCGTTGTCTGGGTTGCCGCGCGTGTGAACAGGCGTGTCCCGCCGGTGTGCAGTACGGGCAGTTGCTTGAAGCCAGTCGCGAGGAGTTGCTGCACGCGCAGCCGAAGGATGATTGGACCAGCAAGCTGCTCCGGTTAGTGTTGCGGCACGTGTGGTTGTCGCCGGTGCGGTTGCGGTTTTTTTTCGGGGCAACGCGGCTGTTTCGTGATCTCGGATTGTCGCGGCTCGTTTTGAAATCGGGCCTGGGGCGCTTGATTTCGCCGAGAGCTGAATTCGGGATGGCGTTGCTCGAAAGCTCACGTCCGATCTTTAAAGAGCGCACGCATGCGGACCAATCCGGCGGGAGCGGTGAAGGCGTATTGTTGTTTAAGGGCTGCGTTGGCGAGGGACTCTTCGCTCGCGTGAACCGCGCTACGACGCGTGTGTTGCAGGCAAATGGTTACGAAGTCGCCGCGCCGGAAAAACAAGTGTGCTGCGGCGCGCTGCACGCGCACGCGGGCGATCTCGACGGCGCGCGTCAACTTGCTCGAAAGAACCTCACAGCGTTTGCAGGCTCGAAGGCGCCAATCATCACGAACGCCGGCGGCTGCGGTGCGATGTTGACGACTTACGGACACTTGCTCGCGAATGATGAGCGCTGCGCCGAAAGCGCGCGGCAGTTCAGCGCGCGCGTGCGCGACGTCAGCCAACAACTCGCGACCGGCGAAATGCGCTCCGGCGAATCGCCTGTCGACAACGAGGAGTACGTCGCCTGCGACTTGTCATGTCACCTGTTGTACGGGCAAAAGGCCGGCGACGCGTCGCTCAAGATGTTGCGCAGTATTCGCGGCCTTAACTTCGGTGAACTTTACAATGCCGAGAAGTGCTGTGGCGCTGCGGGAATCTACAACATGCTGGAACCCGAGTTATCGCGGCGGATATTGAACGAAAAACTCGAGGCGATCGACGCCGCAGAGGCTGACATTGTCGTCACCGGCAACGCGGGTTGCCAGATGCAGATCGGCGCCGGTGCAGCGTTGGGTGAAATGGGAATTCAGGTCTGTCATCCAATCGAACTCGTCGACGAGTCGTACGCTCGCGCCGGGTTTTACGACCATGGAAAACAAGACGCTTAATCAGAAGACGTTGATGATATTCGCGCCGCTACTGGTGCTGACCGGCATCGCGGGTTTTCTGATACCGGAGCAATACAGCCTGATGAGCGGCGCTGCGCCGTACAACATGTTCCATCTTGTGTTCGGCGCGCTCGGTCTCGTTCTGATCTCCGCGAACAGCGATCTGTTGGCGAGCTCGTTCAATTTCGGTTTTGGTTTGATCGATCTTTACCAGGTGCTGGCGAGCGTTGTCGGCCTGACGCCGATCGAGTATTTCCACTGGACGTTCGCCGACGACGTGGTCCATGTGATCATCGGCTTCGCGCTGGTGTTAATTGGCGGTTACGGAATCCAGAAGCAGATCTCAAGCTCGAGACGCCACGTTACCACCGATCAAAGTTAGCTTCACTTTTCCGTTTTCATCCAATGCAACGAGGTCGGCACGTTTGCCGATTTCGATTGAGCCACACTCGGGGTTCAGACCCAACAATCGCGCGGGATTCAATGAAGCCATCTGCGCGAGCTGAACATACGAGACATCAAGCGAACGCAGCAGGCGAACGGCGTCGAGCATCGTGATGACTGATCCGGCGATACTGCCGGCGGCGTTACTGGTACGACGGCCTTTGACGCTGATCGTCTCGCCCCATATCTGATAATCGCCGTCTCCCGACCCTGCCGCAGCTATGGCATCGCTGATCAAGCTGATGCCGCGTTCGCCCTTCACCTTCAACAGCAAACGAAGCATGAACGGATCGAGATGTATACCGTCGGCGATCACGTCGCAGGTGACGTCGTCGTGCGCGAGTCCCCAGGCGATCGGGCCCGGCGCGCGATGATGCAGCGGCGCCATCGCGTTCATGAAGTGCGTCATGTGGCGCGCGCCTGCTGCCAGCGCCGCGTCGAGAACATCGAGCGACGCGCGCGTGTGGCCAATAGAAATGATCCAGCCGCGCGATTTCAGTTCGCGCACGAGCTCGACGCCACCATCGATCTCCGGCGCCAGCGTCGTCATTCGCACAAGGTCAGCGGGCACTGGCAACGCATCAACATCACCCACACCCGCGTACGTCTTGAAAAACTCCGTGTGCAGCGCGCCACACTGCGCTGAATTAACAAACGGGCCTTCGTAATGCACGCCGACCACGCGCGCGCCGCTCGATTCCCGCGCCGCCGCGTTTTCGATCGCCGCCACGCCACGCGCATAATCCGCGTCAGCCGCGGGCACGAACGTCGGAAGCCACCCGGTCACACCCTGCGTCGCCAAAAAATCAGAAACCTCCGCCAACTGCTCCGGCGTCGCATCCATGACGTCGATCCCAGCCGATCCGTGAATGTGAACGTCGATAAAACCCGGCAGCAGGGTCGCTCCCGAAAGATCGATCGCTTCAAGTCCGGGTTCAAAATCGCCGATCGCAGCGATCTTCCCGTCGCGAACAACGACCGAAACGCCCTGCGCCTCACGGTCGGCCAACACTGCATTCACATTTTTCAGCAACAAGCTACTCATCAATGCACACACGAATATACACAAAAACCGATGCCCGCATTGCAGTCAATACAATGCGGGCATCTTAAACGGACCTTACAAATTGAAACTAGAAGATCAGTTTCACGCCAAACTGCATCGTTCGCGGATCGCGCACTGCCGTGACGTTGCCAAAAGTATTCAATGCAACGTTGGTCGCGATCGTTCTGAAGTTCGTGTGATTGAAGATATTGAACGCCTCGGCGCGAAGCTGGGCCGAGACCGATTCAGTAAAGCGAATGTTCTTCATCATCGAAAGGTCGACGCGCTGCGTCGGCGGTCCTTCGATCACGCCGCGCGGAGATGTTCCCGGCGCGTTGACCAGACCGACAGCCGTGTTCGACGGGTTCAACTGGAAGCACTGGTTTGTGACCCACTGCTGCTGCGTGTGCGGCGCATTGTCGTTCGGATTGCAAAGCAGATTCGGACGAGCCGCGGGGTTGGCGTTGATTAACCCCAGGCCGGCCAAATCCAGGTTCTGAGTCGTCGCGGTAAACGGCAGGCCACTGTTGAGAGTGATGATGCCTGACGCTTGCCAGCCGCCCAACACCTTGCCGACGAAATCCTTCTGCAGGCGGAAGAACGGCAACTCGTAAACGTAATTCAGAGTGAATACGTGCCGGCGATCCAGAGTGGCCCTCTGGTATTCGCTGGCAATGTCATAACTGTTCTGGGGAGACGTAGTGCGGTCGTTCGGACTGTCAGTCAGGTTCTTGGACCAGGTATAGGCCACGTCGATCAGTGACTGTCCCGTCAAGCGCTGACGTCCTGAAAACTGCAGCGAGTGATAGTTGGAGTTGTAACGCGGCTGGACCATCGCGATGGATCTGAATCCTTTGAACGGACGTATCTGATCGAGGATCAGCAGATCCAAACTCCGCGTGGTTCCGACCACATTCGGGTTACCGGTTGCATCGGCAGTGTTGCGGAACGCATAACCGGCAGGTTGACAGGTAACTAACGTTGGCGCCGGATTCTGGCCGACGAAACCAGCACCGGGAGCGCACAACGAATTGAGCGCTTTACCGGGCGGCACTTCGTTGAGTTCGGTAAGACCGATCAGGTGTGTTCCCTTCGAACCGTAGTAGCCGACGGTGAACACTGTGTTGCTACCCAACTGATGCTGAACGTCGAGCGACCAGTGCTGCATGTAGGGCGTGTGCCAATCAGCCTGAAGCGCGCGCAGCCCCTGAACAGTCAGGTTCGTCGGAATGCCGCCGCCAGGATTGTCGAGCCGCGTGTTCGTGGCAGTTGCAGTTTCCTGATACGGCGGGTTGAGACCGATGTTCTGGAGATAGGTTCCAACCAGCACCTGCTCGTGATAGATGCCGTAGCCGGTACGGATTGAGGTTTTTCCTTCGCCGAACGGATCCCACGCAATGCCGATACGCGGAGCGAAATCAGCCGCCGGGTTATCGATGACATACTTGCCGTACGGTGACTCGGTCGGACGACAATTGAATTGCGCCGGCCCAGTCGTGAAGTTCTGCGAGTTCACGATGATGCCGTTGCACCAGTTTCCGGTACCGGCAACGCGGTTTCCAGCGCCTGTGACTAGCGGCGCCTGCGCCGGGTTGTATAGCTCCGGCACAAACGACGACAACCGACCGTTCTTGTCGTACGGACCCGGGAAATAGGAGTAGCGCACACCGAGATAGAGCGTCAGGTTCGTGCGGACCTTCCATTCATCCTGAGCGAAAGCTTCGAACGCTTTCTGGCGCAGGTCGGCGGTGTAGTCGAAGTGGGCCTGCGCGAAGGTCTGGACGTTTCCGACCAGGAAGTTGGCCCAACGTTGAATGTTCTGGTTGAGAGTGCTGGTCGATACACCCGTGGGCTGCGTGGTGCTGAACGCGCTAAAGAGACCTTCGTTGTTGCCGGCAATCGCATTTTCATTCTTTCGATAGAGCGAATAGATACCACCGTACTTGAACGTGTGGTTGCCCATGATCGAAGTAACCGTGCCGGTAAAGTTCTGTTTCCAGGAGAAGTTGTCGTACGGGCCGAAGCTGGTCAGTCCGGTGAACCCATTACCGGTGACCGACGGGTTTCGATCTCTCGTATTCTCAAAGGGAAGACTGATCGGAATCGACGTGTTTTGCAGCGCCAGCAAACCGACGTTCTCACTGAGAATCGCGCCATAACCAAAACTATAGCGGCCTTCGACCACCGTCCTCGGATTCAACACCCAGGTCATGTTCGCGGTGTGGGTCTTGCCCGGCGAGTTCGTCGACGTGGTTGAAACATTCGGGAGTCCGCCGCCGCTCGAGAAGAGCGCGTTGGCATCGAGCGTTGGAATACTGTCTTTCTGGAAACGATAGTAGAACGACAAGTTGTCACTGACCGTGTGATCGATCTTGATGATCGTTTGATCGAAGTCGGATCGGTTGGCCAATGAAGTCGTGAGATTGAATGGCGCTGCAGCGGTGGCTGCGTTGGGCAACGGCAGTCTGTTATAGATACCGTTGACATACGCCATGGCCGCCGGGCTCAGCAGATTGCTCGGTACCGGTGTTCCCGCCGGCAAAATGAATGAACCGGTGCAATTGGCTTCGCCGAGTGCCGGCCGGTTGATACAAACCGGAATCGGGAACACGCCGCGTCGCAGATTCGCATCGGGCACGGTCACGGTCGCCGCTGCTGTGAAGCGCCGGTCACGACGCGACTCGTTCGAGTAGAAGAAGAACGTGCGCGGCACTTTCGCCAACATTTCACCTGACGGCCCTTCGCCGAAGCGCGGGAAGTAAACCGGTCCGCCGATGGTCCAGCCCCAGTTGTTGTAACGGAACGGCGCGCGTTTCGCTTTGCCATTCTCATCTCGGCCGAAGGGCGGAGTCGTCGTCGCATTCAGCAGGAAATTATTCGCGTTGAATGCCTCATTACGAATGAACTCGAAAATGCTGCCGTGAAACTCGTTCGAGCCCGAGCGCGTGATCACGTTCACCTGACCGCCACCGCTGCGTCCTGATTCGGCCGGGAAGAGGCTCCGGAGAACACGAAACTCGCCGATGGAGTCGACGCTCGGATAAGCCTGGATCGTGATGTTTGAACCGCGGTCGGTGATATCGGCGCCGTCAACCGTAAAGGTGTTCTGACTGCTGCGCGCACCGTTGACCGAAATGTTGATCGTGTTCGCTTGTCCGTCCGGGTTCGTTGTTCCAACATAGACTTGATCGGCGAGGTCGTTCGAAACACCCGGTGACAACGCAACGAGCTGCACCCAGTTGCGATTGTTGAGCGAAAGCTCGCGGACCTGATCCCCACTCACCAGATTCGAAGCGGTCGCCGTTGCCAGTTCAACTGCAACCGGATCCGACGCGACCATCACTGTCTCCGAGATGCTGCCCGCCTCCAGAGCTGTGTCGATCGCGCGTCGCTGTCCGACGTCCAACTTTATGTCGTTCTGAACTGATTTCTTGAAGTTGGTCGCTTCGATCGCGATGGAGTAAAGGCCGGCCAGAAGATTCTGCGCCGACCATTCGCCTTCATCGCCCGTCGTCAGCGTTCGTACAACGACCTGCTTTTCAATGTCCGTAATGGTGACGGTCGCGCCCTTCACTACGGCGCCCGTTGTGTCTTTGACCGTGCCATAGAGATTACCTGTAATCTCCTGGGCGGAAGCGATGCCGCTGAAAGCAACAACCAGCAGCATCAAGAGAATGACGGTCTTAAATTCGGTCAAGCGTTTCATGGGGATGATCCTCTTCATGATTGTTGGAGTGGACGGGTGCCCACCAATCGGACAAGCCAACGGGGGAGAACCGCAATACACCGGGTTTTCGTACGGTTTTTAGGCAACGCAATTGTCGTTGGAAAGAAGAAGCCTTGCTCGTATTCGAGTGCGGTCATTGTTACATACACTTTAACGAGGCGCAACCGCCTCAACTACCGCCCGGAGGCCGTGGATCGTACTGTTTCCATACTGCCGGC
>JAICGQ010000148.1 GCA_025923035.1 Pyrinomonadaceae bacterium
CTCTTCGTTGTCCTCGTAAGTCACTCCTATGGCCGACGCATTCTCCTCGACGAGTGACTGGTCCGGTGTCGGATTATCGCCGCCTACAGTTTCCGACCCGCTCTCGTTCACGTCTTCCCACGAGGCATCCAGGTCTCCACCGGCATCGGCAGGCGAGGCGGCAGTGTTGTTTCGCAGCCGTTGCGCGAGTACGTCCGGATCTTTGGGCGCCTGCGAAATTTCGAGCTCCATGAACTCCTCAATCTCGGGATCCGGCACGTAATTCGGATCGTTCGCGAGATACTCGAAGTCGGTGGCCTGTTTCTTCGGCATATATCTCTCCCTTACCTTGTCCGTAAATTGTAGCGGGGGTTATGTGCGCAAAATATAACACAAATCTCCGTTTCCAATCGTTTCAAACACCTTGCTTGACGATTGCTTAATGCGGCCTTTACACTTCAACTTGAACCAAAAAACCGAGCACAAATCATCTTGCGAGCGGCGTTACAGTCTCGCTTTCCAGGAAAGAGTTTGAGCACTACTATGCCAGAATGTCCCTTCGATTCTTTGCAAACCTTTTCTTCCCCCGCCGGACCAATCGGACGTTTGTATTCGCTGCCAAAACTTGAACAGGACGGCGTCGGTCCGATCTCCAAACTGCCACACAGCATTCGCGTCGTACTCGAGTCGGTGCTGCGCAACTGTGACGGCGAAAAGATCACGCCTGACGACGTTCGCGAGCTCGCGAACTGGCAACCAAACGCGCGACGCACGGAAGAGATCCCGTTCGTTGTCGCGCGCGTGCTGCTTCAGGACTTCACGGGCGTGCCGTTGCTGGTGGACCTCGCCGCGATGCGTTCCGCCGTGGCCCGTCTTCGCAAGAACACCGGTTTGATCGAACCGCTTGTTCCCGTCGATCTGGTGATCGATCACTCGGTGCAGGTCGATCTTTCCAGCACCCGCGACGCGTTTGAAAAGAACATGGAGATGGAATTCCGGCGCAACCGGTCGCGTTACCAGTTTTTGAAATGGGGCACGCAGGCGTTTGACGGTTTTCGCGTCATCCCGCCGGGCATCGGCATTTGTCACCAGGTCAATCTCGAATACCTGGCCCGGAACGTTTGGGAGAAGAACGTTTACTTCCCCGATACGCTCGTCGGCACCGATTCACACACGACGATGATCAACGGACTCGGTATTGTCGGCTGGGGCGTCGGTGGTATCGAAGCAGAAGCCGCGATGTTGGGCCAACCGGTCTACTTCCTGACGCCTGACGTTGTCGGTGTGCACCTGAGCGGAAGTTTGCGCGAAGGTGTGACGGCGACCGATCTCGTGTTGCGCGTGACGGAGATGATGCGGAAAGCAAAGGTCGTCGGGAAGTTTGTTGAGTTTCACGGTGAAGGCGCTTCGAATCTTTCCGTTGTCGATCGCGCGACGATCGCGAACATGGCGCCGGAGTACGGCGCGACGATGGGTTTCTTCCCGGTGGACGAAGAGACATGTACGTACTTGCTGGCGACGGGACGATCGGCGGAACACGTCGAGATCGTGCGAAGCTACTACAAGGCGCAGGGCATGTTCGGCATGCCGAAGAAAGGCGAAGTCGAATACAGCGTCGTGTTTGATCTCGATCTCGGATCGATCGGTTCGAGTGTCGCTGGTCCAAAACGTCCGCAGGATCGAATCGACCTGCCGAAGCTGAAAGAGCAGTTCACCGAACTGATGCTCAAACCGGCAAGCGAGGGTGGTTACGGCAAGACTGAAGAGGAACTCTGGACGCGTTATCACGTGAAGATCGGCGCCGACAGACAACGTTCGATCGCGGGCGGCGGCGAACAACGACAGGAAACAGTTCCCGCTGTCGCCGGCAATCACGTCAGCGAGCGCAACACGAGCGTGTGGACGGAAACTGAAATGGTCAACAACCGTCCCACTCCCGACCTCGTTGCCGAGATTCCTGAAGACGAGTTTCCTGCGGGCGACGAACTCATCGGCCACGGCGACGTTCTGATCGCCGCCATCACGTCGTGTACGAATACTTCGAATCCGAGCGTGATGCTGGGGGCCGGTTTGCTCGCGAAGAAGGCGGTCGAAGCAGGACTGTCCGTCAGTCCGAAAGTTAAAAACTCGCTGGCGCCAGGTTCGAGAGTCGTTACCGAGTATCTCGAAAAGACCGGTTTGCAGCCTTACTTGAACGAGCTCGGATTCAATCTCGTCGGCTATGGCTGTACGACTTGTATCGGCAACTCCGGACCACTCGATCCGGCACTCGAACAGATCATTAGCGAGCGTGACGTCGTCGCCGCGTCAGTGCTTTCCGGTAATCGAAACTTCGAAGCGCGTGTTCACCAGAGCATCAAGGCAAACTTCCTGATGAGTCCGCCGCTGGTTGTTGCCTTCGCACTTGCCGGGCGAATCGACGTCGACATGACGAACGAGCCGCTGGGCACCGGCAACGATGGCAAAGAGATTTACCTGCGCGACATCTGGCCCAGCATGCAGGAGATCAACGATTTGATGCGCGCGGCGTTCGATCCGGAAACGTATCGACGTCTCTACAGCAGTTTCGCCGACCAGAACCCACTCTGGAACGACATTCCATCCAGCACCGGCAACGTTTACGAATGGGAGCCGGAGTCGACTTACATTCGCGAGCCGCCGTACTTCGATGGTTTCAGCAACACGCTGAAGCCGTTGTCGGACGTCAGCGGCGCGCGGGCGCTTGCCATCTTCGGCGACTCGGTCACGACGGACCATATCAGTCCCGCCGGAGCGATCAAACCTTCGTCACCGGCCGGCCTGTATTTGCAGGAGCGCGGCGTCGAGATCAGAGACTTCAACAGTTACGGCGCGCGCCGCGGTAACCACGAAGTGATGGTGCGCGGAACGTTTGCGAACGTGCGCATCAAAAACCTGATGGTGCCGGGCGTCGAAGGCGGCGTCACGATTTATCAACCCGACGGCGATCGCATGAGCATCTACGACGCGTCGATGCGTTACCAGGAAGCAGGCGTGCCGCTGGTGATCTTCGCCGGGCAGGAGTACGGCACGGGAAGTTCCCGCGACTGGGCCGCGAAGGGCACGCGACTTCTGGGCGTCAAAGCCGTGATCGCGCAGAGCTTTGAACGCATCCACCGGAGCAACCTGGTGGGCATGGGCGTGCTGCCGTGTCAGTTTAAAGACGACACCAGCGCGGCTTCGTTGAAACTCGACGGCACCGAGACATTCGATCTGTTAGGGATCGAAGACGGCATCGAACCGCTCGAAGAGATCACGCTCGTCATTCACCGCGCCAACGGTGAAACTGAAAGGGTGCCGATCACGCTGCGCATCGATACGCCGATCGAAGTGGACTACTACCATCACGGCGGCATCCTGCCGTTTGTGTTAAGACAATTGCTCGCAGGCACTACGGACTTCTAAACATGAATAAATACCAACTCTTTATTGACGGACAATGGGTCGATTCCGAATCAGGAAAAACATTCACGACGCCGAATCCGGCGACCGGACAGCCACTCGCTGAAGTCGCGGAAGCCGACAAGGCTGACGTCGACAAGGCCGTTGCCGCTGCGCGACGCGCATACGAAGGTAAGTGGTCCAAGATGAGCGCGCGCGATCGCGGCCGCTTGCTCTACAAACTCTCGCAACTCATCGAACAGAACGCTTCCCAGCTCGCCGAAATCGAAACTGCCGACAACGGTAAGCCGATCAAAGAATCGCTTTACGTCGACCTGCCGCAAGTAGTCGAGAACTTCGAATACTTCGCCGGGTGGTCCACGAAGATCGAAGGGGAAACGATTCCCGTTCCGGGCCGCATGTTCAACTACACCTTGCGCGAGCCGATCGGAGTTTGCGGACAGATCATTCCCTGGAACTTTCCGCTGCTGATGGCGGCGTGGAAACTCGCACCGGCACTGGCGGCGGGCAACACAATCGTCCTGAAGCCCGCCGAGCAAACGCCTGTCGGCGCGATGGAACTCGCTAAGTTGATCCAGGAAGCAGGATTTCCGGAAGGCGTTGTCAACATCGTTCCCGGTTATGGTGAAACTGCCGGCGCCGCACTCGCTGCGCATCCCGGTATCGACAAGATCGCGTTCACGGGTTCGACTGAAGTCGGCAAACTGATCGCTAAAACCGCCGCGAACAACCTGACGAAGGTCTCGCTGGAACTCGGCGGCAAGGCGCCGAACATCGTCTTCGCTGATTCGGATCTCGATCAGGCCGTCGCGGGTGCGATGATGGGAATCTTCTACAACCAGGGACAGGTGTGTTGCGCGGGATCGAGATTGTTTGTCGAGGAGTCAGTGAAGGACCAGTTCCTGGGCCAACTAAGCGAGCGCGCCGGACGAATCGCCGTCGGCGATCCAATGAACAAAGCGACGCAGATGGGTCCGCAGGTTTCCGCAGAGCAACTCGACCGGATCAAAGGTTACGTCGATATCGCTCGTGAAGAAGGTGCGACGGTCGTTGCCGGTGGCGCCACGCCACACCTGGATGGTCCATTCGAAAAAGGATACTTCTTCACGCCGACGATCTTCGCCGACGTGAAAAACGACATGCGGGTCGCGCAGGAAGAGATCTTTGGTCCCGTCGTGTCCGTGATCACGTTCAAAGACGAAGACGATCTGCTCCGGCAGGCGAACGACACGATCTACGGCCTGTCCGCGGGCATCTGGACGCGGGACATCACGCGCGCGCATCGTTTTGCGAAGGAGATCAAGGCGGGCGTCGTCTGGATCAATACCTTCAACGTGTTCAATGCCGCATCGCCGTTTGGCGGTTACAAACAGTCGGGCTACGGCCGCGAGATGGGCCGCCACGCCCTGGAGCTTTACACGCAGGTGAAGAGCGTTTGGGTGGATCTTTCCGGCCGGCCAATCGGCTGGTTCGGCAAGTGATGCTATGATTGCAGCCTCTCCCGAAATGAATGCCAAAACATTGAAGGAGACGTTATGCAACGATCGAAGAAGGCGGCGGCCCTTCTGGCGCTTCTTGTCGGGACCGTCTTGCTTACCGCTTGTCCCAGTCAGACCAACATCTCGAAGATAAACGCCGATCCGGATCGGTATCGCGGCAAAGAGATCGGAATCGCCGGCACTGTTACCAATAGTTACGGCGCGCTCGGGCAAGGTGCTTATGAGATCGACGACGGCACCGGACGGATCTGGGTGGCAACGAGGCGCGGAATTCCTTCGCGTGGTGCGCGTGTCGGCGCGAAAGGCTACGTGCACAACGGTTTCAGTTTTGCCGGTCGCAGTTTCGGAACGGTCGTCGAGGAAACTGATCGCCGGACGAAGGGAAGATAAGTCACATACCGGATCGATCCGTGGTCAGCGCCGTTGATGGCGCATTCGCCGCAGTTATCGACAGTCTGAAAGAGCTCGTCAGATCAGTCGATGCGGAGTTGCTCTACCGGCATCCGCCGGCGGTTTCGGTTGGTGAGCAGATCCTGCGGAGCGCGGCGGCGATCGAGCAGACGTTTGGCGGGTTGACGGCGAACCTTTGGGACGATCCGTTTGAGTGGACGCTGCCCGAAACTCTCTCCACCTCTGGCTCGATCATTGATTATTTGTCGGAAGTCGATTTAACACGAGAGCGCGTTTTTACCTCGATCGATGGAGATGGCGCGTTGACTAAGTACGTCGCCGTTCCTTCGGGCGAACCGAAAACGTTGATCGAATTGTTACTGGAAACGCTGGTGCGGGCGAGTCAATATCGCGGCCGGGCAGTGGCCACGCTTAAAATGCTTTCCGGTGAGGGCAGTCCTCGGTTTATTATCTAGCGCGTCGTAAGAGTCTGTTGGCGAGGAACACCCCCAATGTTTTGTCCGCAATGCGGTCAGCAACAAGCTAATGGAGTAATCCGGTTTTGTTCGCGGTGTGGTTTCCCGCTTGACGGCGTGATCCAACTGTTGGGCACCGGCGGAATGCTGCCGGTTTACCGAAATCCCGACGAACCCGTTCCCATCTCGGCGCGGAAAAAAGGAGTGAAGCAGGGCGGAATGCTGCTTCTGTCTGGCGCTGTGATCGTTCCGCTCCTCGGCGTCATGGCGAGTTTTGGCAACTCGGCCTTTCTCGAAATCCTGACGGCGTTCGCGGCGATCATCTGCTTCATCGGCGGCCCGTTACGGATGCTGTACGCCGCCTTGTTCGAGGAAGGGGCGCCAAGCCCGATGAGGATGTATGGACCACCGCCCGTTGTGAGACAGCAGTTTGGACCACCACCGATGCAACACCAGGCACTGCCACCGCAGCAGCCGCGTCCGGCCGCCGGCTGGCGGCCACGACCAAACACCGCCGAGTTGGTAACTCCACCCAGCGTTACCGAAAACACCACGCGACTACTGGAGAAAGAAGATCACAGCGACCGATAACCTTTCACTGCCCGAGCGATTAAGGGAACGGATTCGTCTTCACGGACCTCTCACTTTTCACGATTGGATGAACGCGGCGCTCTACGACGAGGCCGGCGGTTATTACAAGCGATCGGATCTGAAGCGCTGGGGCAGGGCAGGCGACTATCGCACCAGTCCCGAGCGCAGCGAACTCTTCGCCGCCACGTTCGCCCGTTATTTCGCGAAGCTCTACGACGAACTTCAGCGACCCTCGCAATGGACCATCGTTGAAGCCGGCCCTGGCGCCGGCGACTTTGCGACTGTCGTCCAACGTGAGTTGCGCGGCCAATACACTGATTACGCCCTGATTGAATCGACTTCCGAGCTCGAAGCGCTGCCGCCGATCAAAGCCGGAATTTTCTTTTCGAATGAGTTGCTGGATGCGTTTCCAGTTCATCGTTTGATCCGGACGGGCGATGAGCTTTTGGAGCTCTATATCGCGCTTAACGCGGAGGGGAGGTTCGTTTGGACCAACGGGCCGCTGTCCACGTCGCGTTTGTCCGACTTCTGTCGCACGTACGCACACGAGCTCGAAGACGGGCAGATCATTGAAGTGAATCTGGGGATCGACGAGTGGCTCGCAAGCGTGGCCGCGAAACTCGAACGCGGTTACCTGATCAGCGTGGATTACGGCGCCGAGAGTTATGACCTCTACGACATGGCGCTGAGACCACACGGCACGCTGCGGGCGTTTGCCGGTCACAGGTTTGTCGAAGACGTGTTGGCCCAACCCGGCGATTACGACATTACGTCGAGCGTCAACTGGTCGCAGGTGCAGGCTTCAGGTGCGCGTGTGGGTTTTACGACGGTCGAGTTTGCGCAACAGGATCGGTTTCTTATGGACGCCGGTCTGCTTTCTGAGTTGGAGCGCAAGCTGAACAGTTTGACTTCCGACGCCGACAAGCTTGCGTTGACCGCCGGTGCGCGCGAGATGATCCTGCCCGGCGGAATGGGATCGAGTTTCCAGGTACTCGTACAGAAAAGGGGTTTCTGAACTGTGTTTATTGATATCTCTCATACCGTCGAACACGGAATGATCACTTACAAGGGTCTTCCCGCGCCCCTGATCTCCGATTTCCTGTCGCGCGAAGCGTCGCGCAGTCATTACGACGAAGGCACAGAATTCAACATCGCGAAGATTGACATGGTGGCGAACACTGGAACGTATCTCGACAGTCCATTCCATCGCTACGCGCGCGGCAAGGACCTGGCCCATCTCGATCTGCAAACGCTTGCGAACGTCGACGGCGTTGTCGTGCGCTGTTCGGATCGCGCGACCGGCGAGCAGGTGCTCGACCGCGTTGACGTGCGAGGCAAAGCGGTGTTGTTTCACACCGGCTGGGACAAGCACTGGCGTACCGAAACTTACTGGAACGGTGAACATCCGTTTTTGACCGAAGGCTGCGCGACGCAGCTCGCCAAAAACGGCGCGACGATTGTCGGCATCGACTCGTACAACATCGATTCGATCGCTGATGGCAAGCGTCCGGCGCACTCGATTCTGTTGGGCCACGACATTCCGATCGTCGAGCATCTCTGTGGCCTCGGTGAACTGCCCGATGCAGGCTTCAAGTTCTTCGCAGTGCCGGTGAAGGTGCGAGAGTTTGGCACGTTTCCCGTTCGAGCTTTTGCCATCGTCTGAACACGGATTGGAGCGCGAAAATGAAAGTACTTTTGTTTTTGCTGATGGTCGTCAACGTGGCTTACGCACAACAGTCGCGCGCGTATTTCAGTGAACCGTCGCTGTCACCCGATCGCCAGGAGATCGCGTTTGTTTCCGGCGGTGACATCTGGACCGTTCCCTCGACCGGCGGCGTCGCCGCACTACTCGTCTCACACCCGGCAACAGAATCGCGCCCGATCTATTCGCCGAACGGTGAACAACTCGCATTCGTTTCGACACGCAGCGGCAACGGCGATATCTACGTGTTGACGCTCGGCACTGGCGAACTCAAACGAATCACTTTCGACGACGTTTTAGATCAGCTCGACGGCTGGTCGCGTGATGGTGCGTGGCTCTACTTCAGCTCGACGAGTCGCGACATCGGCGGCTTGAATGATCTGTTTCGTGTCGCGGTGGCTGGCGGCACGCCGATGCAACTGAGCGCGGATCGTTACACGAACGAGTTTTTTGGTGCGCCGTCGCCTGACGGAAAGACTATCGCGTTCAGCGCGCGAGGCATTGCCTCGAACCAGTGGTGGCGTAGAGGTCACAGCCATATCGACGAAGCTGAGTTGTGGCTGTTGCGATCGTTTGACGATGGACCAGGAACGTACGAACGCGTCACCGCAGCGGGCGGCGCGAAAGAGATGTGGCCCATGTGGAGCGCGGACGGTCGTCGTCTCTATTACGTTTCCGACCGCACTGACGCCGGCAACAAGAGCGGCGCGCAAAATGTGTGGGTCGCTACCGTCGGACGCTCCGACTTTCGTCGCGTTTCAAACTTCACCGACGGCCGTGTGCTTTGGCCCAGCATCTCTTACGACGGGCGCGAAGTGGTCTTCGAGCGCAACTTCGGCATTTGGAAGCTGGACACTGAGAGCGGGAAGACAACGGAAGTTTCGATCACGCGGCGCGGTGCGGCGTCAGGGCCGGCAATTGAACGGCTGCAGCTTACCAATCGCATCAGCGAGCTGCAGTTGTCGCCGGACGGGAAGAAAGTCGCGTTCGTTGTGCGTGGCGAAGTGTTCGCCGCGTCTGCGGCTGACGGTGGTGATGCGACGCGTGTTTCGAAAACCGCAGCCGAGGAGTATCAGGTGGTGTGGGCGCCGGACAGTCGTCGCCTCGTTTACGTCTCCAGCCGCGACGGCACGCCACATCTTTTCCTCTACGACTTCAACAGCAACACCGAGACGCAGCTCACGAACGACGCTGCCGACGATTCCACCCCGCGCTTTTCACCAGACGGAAAGTCGCTCGCCTTCATTCGCGGCGCCAAAGAGTTGCGCGTGATGGACGTCGCTGCCAAACAAGAGCGGGTTGTCGTGACGGCGTTCTTCGAACGTCCGCCGATCATCGCCGATCGACCGTACGTGTGGTCTCCCGACGGCAAGTGGTTGGCGTATGTTCCGGTGAGCGAGAACCAGTTCAAGAACCTGCACATCGTCTCGGCTGATGGTGGACCAGGACGACCGGCGAGTTTTCTGGCGAATGTCTTTAGCAACACGATCTCGTGGAGTCCTGACGGCACGTTCATGTTGTTTGATTCGGGGCAGAGAACTGAAACCACGCAACTCGCGCGTGTCGATCTCGTCCCTCGCACGCCGCGTTTTCGTGAAGATCAATTTCGCGATCTATTTAGAGAAGAGACACCGCGCAATGTCTCGCGCCCCGAACCTCGTCCCGTTCCGGCGGAGACTCCTGCTCCGGCGGCTCCGAGTCCCAGTCCTGCTGCCAGCCCGTCAGATGAACGACGTGCGGCGCCGAAACCGGTGCAGATCGTGTTTGAAGACATTCGCCGGCGGTTGAGTCTGTTGCCGGTCGGAGTGGATGTGAACGAGCAAAGTATTAGTCCCGATGGTAAATGGGTCGTGATGATCGCGAGCTCGGTCAATCAAACGAATCTTTATCTCTATTCACTCGACGAACTGTCGCGCGATCCGATTGTCGCGAAACAACTGACCTCGACCGCGGCCACGAAGACCTGGGCGCAGTTCACGCCTGACAGCAAGGAGATCTTCTATCTCGACAACGGCCGCATCGGCGCAGTGAACCTCGAAGGACGCACGCGTTCGGTCGCCGTGACGGCCGAGATGGACGTCGATTTTTCGCGCGAGAAGATGGAAGTGTTTCGACAGGGATGGTCCTACCTGCGCGACAACTTCTACGACAGCGGCTTTCACGGCTTGAATTGGGACCAGGTGCGCACTCAGTACGAGCCGCTGATCGCCGGTTCGCAAACGCCTGACGAGATGCGGCGCTTGCTGAATCTGATGGTCGGTGAGCTGGATGCTTCGCACCTTGGTGCTTCAGCGCCACAGGCCGGTGCTCCGCAGCCGACGACGGGTCGTCTCGGTCTGCGTTTCGATCGACGCGAATTCGAGACTAACGGTCGATTGAAGGTTACGGAAGTCATTGCGTTGAGTCCGGCCGCGATTGCCGGAACGATCAAACTCGGCGACTACCTTGTGGCGGTCGATGGACGCACCATTGATCGGACCACGAACCTTGACGATCTGTTGAATTATAAAATCGGACGCCGGATCAGTCTCACCGTTTCAAGCCAGGCCGCGCCGGGTGCAAACCGCGAAGTTGTCGTTCGCCCCGTGAACGCGGGAACTGAACGCGGGCTGGTCTACCGGCAGTGGGTCGAGCGAAACCGGGAGTACGTTGCCAAAGCGAGTAATGGTCGACTCGGGTATGCGCACATGGCCGACATGAGTCTCGGGTCGCTGAACCAGTTGTACGTCGATCTCGATACTGAGAACTACGCCAGGGAAGGTGTCGTCATCGACGTTCGCAATAACAGTGGCGGGTTCGTCAACGTCTACGCGATCGACGTGCTCGCGCGGCGTGGTTATTTGACGATGTCGTTACGCGGATTGAGCGGCACACCCGCGCGCACGGTGCTGGGCCAACGCGCGCTGCACCGGCCGACGATCCTCGTCACGAACCAGCACTCGTTATCTGATGCGGAGGATTTTACCGAAGGCTATCGAACGCTGCGGTTAGGCCA
>JAICGQ010000149.1 GCA_025923035.1 Pyrinomonadaceae bacterium
CAAGCACGCGCGGTGAACAGATGTAGGTGTTGCGATGAATCTGGCCAAACTGGAGGAACTCGGCGTTTTGCAGTCCCGGGATGAGTCGCAACACTCGCGCTTGTTCGCCGTATCGTAGATGATTCTGGAAGCCCACCAGGCTGTATGCGTCCGCCATTAAATTTTCCTGCCGCAACTGCACGGCTGCGTAAGGCTCGCGACCGGTGCGCGGATCGCGCAAACCTACGGGCTTCATCGGCCCGAAACGCAGCGTATCGACTCCGCGGCGCGCCAGCTCTTCGATCGGCAGACACGCCTCAAACCAGCGCGTCTCTTCGAAACGTTGCAACGGGACGCTGTTCGCTTCGAGTAAAGCCTGGTAGAAGCGGCTGTACTGGTCTTCGTCAAGTGGACAATTCAGGTAATCGTCACCGCCTTTGTCGTAACGCGCCGCGCGGAAAGCGATGGACGTGTCGATTGAGTCGGCTGAGACGATCGGAGCGATGGCGTCGTAGAAGTACATCTGATCGCTGCCGGTCAGCTTCATGATCTCGACCGTCAGTGCGTCGGACGAGAGCGGGCCTGTGGCCACGATCGTGATTTGGTCTTCAGGGATGTGGGTGACTTCTTCGCGAATCAAACGAATGCGAGGTTCGTGTTCGATGCGTTCGGTGATCAGTTCCGCAAACTTGTGACGATCGACAGCGAGCGCCGCGCCGGCCGGGACGCGCGTTTCGGCAGCCGCTGAGAGCACGAGCGAGTCGCCCTGGCGCAGCTCCTCCTTTAATAAATAGGACGCGGTTCCGGGCTCGTCGGACTTGAGCGAGTTGGAACAGACGATCTCTGCGAGATTTTCAGTGCGATGCGCAGGTGTTTGTTTGAGCGGCCGCATTTCGTAGAGATTCACTTGCGCGCCGAGTCGCGCCGCCTGCCACGCCGCCTCGACACCCGCCAAACCACCGCCGATTACGTTTACTTCGTTCATTCTGTTTGGTTCTTTGTGCTTGGTGCTTTGTTCTTGTTCGCCGGTCAACTTCAGTATTGAACTCATCCGCTCGACCTGCGAACAAAGTACAAAGAACAAAGTACTAAGCTCAGCTTACGGTTTCACATCCGGCGATGCATTCACCTTGTAGTCCTTCACGTCGCCCGAGAAGTGTTTGTAGTTGCTCCACTCGACGGTTTGATTGTAATCGCCGCCGGCGAACAAGAGTACTTTGAACGAGAGGTTTATGTGTGCGAAGCGCGGCAGCCAAACGCCCTGGGCCATTCGTGTTTGTTCGACGACGAGGGCGGCGCCCGGTTTGAGTGACGCAACCAGCCCGCCCGCTACTTTGAAGCCTTCGGCCAAACGCGCTTCGAGGCGAATGATTTGTTTGTCGACTGGATCGACCCACACGACGCCGACTAACTTCGCGATCAAACTCTCTCGACGATTTTGCGGTCTGAAACCCGCTTTCGGCCGGAACTCGAAGACGATTGTTTCGCGACCTTCCCATTGCTCGCGGCGCGGCGAAACAAAGTCACAGACTTTTAAGAAAGGAGAGATCTCGGCGCCTTCTTGCTCTTTCTTGTCGCGCTCGGCGCGGCGTTCGGTTGCCTTCTTCTCATCTTTGTCTTTGTTACGTTCGGCCTTCTCCAACTCTTCCAGCACACGCCGATCTTCTTTGGCTGCTCGTTCGGCGGAAAGTGGTACGCCGTTTTCGCTGATCAGTTTTTTGACGGGTTCGCGATTGAGTACCGGGTAGACTTCGTACACTTTGACCGTTTGCTTTTTGATTTGGCCCTTGCTGTCGATCGTGCGATCGGTTTCCGTTTGCGTGAAGGCGAATTCGGAGACGCGTTTGTCGATCTCGTCCTGGTTGCGATGTACTTCGCGCCACAGTTCGGCGACGTCGAATTTCTCAGTGGAGGCTGGGGGATCGAAGACGCTGTCGACGATGCCGGTGTTGTAGGAGACTGATTTGAGGATCAGTGTCAGCTCGCCTGAGCCATCGAGCGTCATGCGGAGTCGATGCGGCTCGAGTATTCGCGCGTCGTTTGTGGCGCGACGGTAGTCGTCAAGGACGATGCGAGTCTTTTTTGTATCACTGGTGATTTTGGTTATGAGACCCGTCTTGACGCTGAAGTAGTACTGCGCCCGTGCGCCGCTTCGCATTGAGAACTCGACGATGTATGCGGGTTCGGAACCGAGATCGCCGAGTGAGACTACGCGGGCCAGAATGTTTGCTTTCTTGAAATCGATCAGATGTGTGGCGTCGAGCGTCGCGCGAAGCTTGGCTGTCGCCGCTTCGAGCGCTGTTAGTGTGCGGAGTTTGTTGTCGAGTCCGATCTCCCAGGCGGAACGCGGGTTGGTGGCAGAGACGATCTGGCCGTTACCGAATGTCAGTTCCCAACGCTCGGACGCCGGCGACTTGCGTTGCGTGCGAGCGGTGCCGATTGGTTGATCGTTGAGCTGGATGGTCCAATCGTAGCTCGCGTCATTGACTGCGCGCGCCGCTTTCTTGCCACCGATGGCTTTGAGGTAGTTATCGACAATCTTGTCGACCGAGGGGAGTTTCTTCTGCGCCATCGCCGCGTGAGGGAACGCGGCGATGATCAGCGCACTTAGTATCAGAACTCGGCGTAAAGCGCTTGGGGGAACTAACATTCGATCTATTTCGTCAATCCGCGGTTTTCTCAGCGACCCTTCTTCCCGGCCGCGGCTTTTTTCGCGCTCTTCTTTCCGGCTTTGGCTTTCTTAGCGCTCTTCTTGCCGGCCGTGGTTTTAGCGACCTTCTTCGCGGCCGCTGTTTTCTTAGCGCTCTTCTTCGCGGCGGTGGTTTTCTTAGGGCCTTTCTTGCCAGCCGTGGTTTTAGCGACCTTCTTCGCAGCTGCGGTTTTCTTAGTTACGTTCTTCTCGTCGACCGAGTTCGTCGCCGCTGCAGTTATAGCAGACTCTTCTTTGACTGACTTCCAGGGCGTCATGTTGCCCGGCAACGACTCCTTCAAGCTGGCCTGATTCTTATGAAACTCAAACTCATTCAGATCGCCACCACGGATCTTGTATCGATCGATATTCTTCTTTGCATCCTTTGGCATTCAGTTCCCTCCTGCGTTCGCTCCTGTGATCTTGGCTTTATAACCTATGTTCCTCAAGCCGTTCGCTTGACACTACAAACAGCGCATTCGTATAGTGCAATCGCGTTTCGCACCGCTATTTCACACCTTCGGCCGGCTTAGCTCAGTTGGTAGAGCGTCTGATTCGTAATTAGAAGGTCGCCGGTTCAATTCCGGCAGCCGGCTCCAATTAACTCTCAGTTTGTACAACAAACTAGCGCAATAATGAAGGCGGCCTCTCAGCCGATTTCATAGTTCTTGCGGTGTACCAACTAACTGCCTTCTCGGCTCGGCCGGCTGCTTTCGGAACTGGTCTGATCGGGGCGAGTCACGCGAACGAGTGGCGTCTCATACCTGGTCGAGCCAATGTTTGGTTCTCTTAGCGGCGACTCCCCGATGGTGGCGCATGGCGAAGCCGCCCGTTACTCGTATTGCGGTGGTTGCAAGCGATAGACCTCGGAACCATGCAATTAAACCAAGGAAAGCACTCAACGAAGTGATTACTCGAGAGATGCCTGGCACTGCAAAGGCGAGCAAGGTCGTGTGAACCAGAGCGAGTATAGTGCCAAAGAACATGAGCAAAGTGATCAACGTGAACCACGAGTACGAGAGCTTAGACGGCCGCTGCGGCTCCAAGAGGCGCTCGATGCTGGAAAACGTAGGAGGTGCGAGAAAACAGTCAAGTCCAAGCTCCCAAGCGGACGGAAGCGTGTGGCGAACACCGTTTGAAACGGCCTCCCAGAGGATAACCGCTGCCGCCATTGAAGATAGAAGTAAGTACGTCAGTACGCCAACTAAGAAGGGCGAGATCATGAGCATCTTCTGGCTGATCGGGATTCCGAAGAAGTTGATCTCTCCGATTCTTCCTCTCGCAATGGCGAACGTCAGGATCCAGGCAAGCTGAACAAGTACGAAGTACTTCGTTGATGCTCGAATAGACTCATCGTATTTTTCGCTTATCCGTTCAAAGAACTTCCTCAGTTCGTCTTCGTTTCCTGGTGTCTTTGTGGCGATCAGTGCATCGATCGCAGCCGCAACGCAGTTTGGTGCCTCGCTGTTAGACATGGAATGTGAGTCTCCCGTATTTATGAGTCGATGGATTATATCCAATCGTGTGTTCCTTCCTCAGGTAAGCCAATAGCATAAATACCAATGAGAACAAGGCTCTGTTTGGCAATAGTCATACCGAGATATTTACTACCCTTGCATTTCAGGTAGAGCGGAATCCCGCACGCTAAGTTCCGACAAGGAACGACCTTATCGCAAAGAAAATCTACGCGGCTTTGGCGCTAGAGCGCAGTCAGAATAGCGTCCGTCATCTTGCACGCTATCGGAGACTCGCAAGAATATCTGAAAGCTTCAGAAACATGTGGTAGGCATCAATGGGCGAGGGCTCAAAGCCGAACTTCTCATAGAAACGTTTAGCGGAATCGTCCTTTGCGTGAACGAGCATTGCCCTTAGACCAGCGATCTCCGCCGCCTGTATCGTACGAAGTAGAGGATCTTTAAGCAGCGCGGTCCCCAAACCATTCCCTTGCTCATTTGAATCCACGGCCAATCGAGCGAGGAGAATCACTGGAACTGGATGCCTGGGTAGTCCGGACCTTACGCTTTGCGGAGCGTCTTCGGGCGAGACCTAGCCGTAGGCAAGTATGTAATAACCAACTATTCGATTACCACGCATGGCGTACACCCGCTTCAAATTGCAGCGCGAGTGGCCTCAGAGTTGCCAAAACAAGAATGGCGGCCGGAGGCCGCCATTCGTTAACCACCCACTACCTCAGGTGGAATTTGTTACTGCCGATTAGCTACTTGCCAGTCAGCTTTGGTACTGAGAAGTTGCCGCCTGACAATTGAATCGGATCGAACGTCAGATCGACCACAATGACTCCGGACGGGTTCGTGACGCGCAGACCAAACCGATCTGCAAATCCCGGGTCGCCGTTGTCGATGATCCTGCCAATGAAGCTGTGATTGCCGACGCCGTTAACCGTCGCCTTACCCGTCGGTATCGCTTCATTGCCGACGATCGCCATGTTGCCGATCACATTGCTCTTCACCTTGACGTCACCGCTCGGCCGGTGCTCGATGTAAAGCAGCGACCCTTGAGCGTTGCCGTTCTTCAAGTACTTGATGTTCACACCGACACTTGCTTTGTAGCCGTTGTGAATCAGTTGACCTCCACCCGCCACAAATCCAAGCGACGGATCGTAGACAACCAGAAGGGTGCTGCCTGAGCCCTGGTAGAAGTTCCCGTTGATCGTCAGACTTACATCGTAGACGTTCACGGGAACGTTGTTCAGAGTCACGCACGCAGTTCGCGTCGCACCAACTCCACCACCACTAAGCACAGGCACGACAGCAATAGGCGAACCAGTGCCAATCGGAGTGACGTTGACGGTCACGCTCGTGATGTTGGTGGTGTCGCCGGGACTGCCGTCACTTACCTCATTCATATCGAAGCAAAGAGTGACTGGCCCACCAGTGCCGCCGGGTGAATTCACCTTGATCGCAAACGGATTCGCGGCGGCCGGAGTAACTGCCGCATCCTCCTTCGACACGGTGAGCGTTCCGGTGTTGCTGCTGTTCAGGAACGCCGAATTGGTACTCGTGAAGGCTGCCGTAATCGTGTGTGGTCCAGCCGGCACGTCAACGGTGTACGACGTTGTTGCTTCACCACTCGAGTTCACCGCAACCGCAGCGCCCACCGGATTTCCATCAACCGAGAACTGCACGTTACCGGAGATGGTCTGATCCAGATACGTCGCCGGACTGACCGTCGCCTTCAACGTAGTCGAATCGCTGTAAACGCCGGAAGCGGCATCCACTGTGACTGTCGTCGCAGTTGGTTCCTGCAGACTCAGGATCTGATCGTGGTTTCCGGTTGCGTTGTGATGGTGCAACAACAGCAATCCGAGAGTACCGTTGGCCGTTAGATTCGCCTTGTTGTAGTTGACGGGAATAGATAAGCCGTCCGCATCCTGATATACCGGCAGACCTGTGAGTCCACCGGTAACGTCGAAGCCGGGATTCGCCGCATCGTACGTGCGCGTCGTCATGGTGTCGATGGTGCCACCGAACCCACGACTCGTCGTGGTGATGCGATAGTTGAACCTGGCGTCTGCCGTGGTCAAACCGATGGCCGATGCGCTCACCGGAATGACCATCATGTTGGTGTTGTAAACGACGGTGTTGAGGTTCGCAGCGGAGATGTTGTTGAGAAAACTATCCAACGTCAGCGCACCAGTGAATGGCGCCGGACGCCGCGCGGAAACGAAAACGTCAAACAAGTTCCCCTGCGCATCTGCAAAGGCCGTATTGATGACCTGGAAATCGTCCGTGCCGTTCCGGTCTCGATCAATGAAGATATTGACCTGGATGTCGCTCGGCGTGGCCCATTTGCCGTGCATCGCGACACCGAAGAATATCCTGGTATTAGCAGTGACCGAGTTAGTGGCCTTGAAGTCGCTCGTCACGCCAACAGACTTCAAGTCAGCGTTCCTCGCCAAACTCGTGGCGACTATATTAGCCGGACTTGTTGCCTGCAACTCGAACGCGCTAACGACTGAGATGTCATCCACCGGCGGAGTATTACCAGTGAAAACGTTCTGGCCAGTCAAACCGACGTTTGTCGAACCGGTCGGGGCGGTCAACAAAACGTAATTATGTTCTGTCGACATGTCTGAAGCCGCACGTGGCGCTGCGTACACAGGTAAACGCAGCGAAGTACCGGACGTTGGCGTCAGCGTGACGTAGCCGGATTCTTCGCTCATCCAGTAACGAGGATTACCGGCCTGATTGACCGCCATCGTCGCATCGCGCACATGCTTCAACAATGCCGCGTCTGCAGTTAACTCGATCGTAAACGTAGTCGAGCCACCGGCAGGCACTGTGACGTTTGGTCCATCCGGGAACGAATAGCTGACACCAGGCACGTCTGACAGAGCTACGTAAGAAAGATCGTAGCTCACGTCAACCGGGCCTTTGTTTGCGACGCGAGCGGTCCTGGTCAAACTCGCAGTGCCGACTACTTCCGGCGCGCCAAAGGAAACACTAACGCCGCCGGACGAGTCGTCGTTGTAAGCGATGACGTCACCGCTGCTGGCGTCCTGCAGATCGAGCCGGCCCGCTCCGGTTCGGGCTGTCGCAAACTTGTTGCCCGTTCCGTTCACGCCGCTAAACAGATCGTGGTTCGCGGTGTTCATCACCAGCGCCTTCAACTCTTCGACAGACCATGTCGGATGCAGTTGACGAAGCAGGGCCATTGCGCCTGCGACGTGCGGCGAGGCCATCGAAGTGCCGCTGATTGTGGAAGCCAGATTGCCGGTGCTGAAACCAGTCGAACTGATATTGGTGCCGGGTGCGGCAATGTCAGGCTTCATGCCCAGATTATCGCGTCGCACTCCGCGTGATGTACTGCCGCTGATGGTATCGCCCAATGGAGTAAAGGTAAGAGTGGCGTTAACACCGGTGCCGAGCTGGCCCTTGATCGCAGTGGCGTCAGCTTGCGTAATCGAAAGCGACAAGATCGTAATCGTGGGATCAGTGCCGCCCATCGAGATCGTGCCGGCCACATTGTTACCGACGATTACGGCTGTCGCACCTGCGTCCTGCGCGTTCTTCACTTTGAACGTGAAGCCGCAGCCACCGCCTCGATCGACGAGCGCGATTTGTCCCGTGAAGAAGCCCGGCGCGAATGGCTGACATGCGTCGGTAGTCGTGCCTACTGTGCCACCTGGCGAGCCTGGGAACGGGTCGGTGGAACCGTCGTTGCCAAGTTTTATGTTGCCGGTAACTTGAGTCGTCGCAGCTAGCAACGGATTGAAGGCGCCGGGAAGCGATGCCTTGTTTCCAGCAATCGCAGGCGGTGTGTTGACCGTCGTGACTGCCGTTGTTATGCCCCAGTCGACGATGTTTGCGGTGCTGATGGCGCGAGTTGCAGTTCCGGGACTGCTGGTGATGAAGTGCGTATCACCGGCGTTACCTGCCGAAGTCACGACTATCACGCCGGCGAGGGCTGCGTTGTTGCTGGCGGCCGCACTCGCATCGGTAGAAGTTCCGAAGTTGGAACCAAGCGACATATTGATAACGTCGACGTGATCTGAAGGATCTCCGTCACCGTTCGGGTCGACGGCCCAATTGATCGCCTGCGTAGTAAGACCGGTGCTGCCCGAGCAACCAAACACTTTCAATGCGTACAGTTGGGCTCGCGGTGCGACGCCTGGTCCGATGGTGAACGAGGAAAACACCGTGGTGTTGTCCCATGGTCCAAGAAATGTTGTGCCGTTTGCATTGACGCCGAAGCCGGTGGCGGTTCCGGCGACGTGCGATCCGTGTCCGTTGCAGTCGAGCGGATCCGGATCCGGTACGGGAACGTTTGCGCCGGTGTACGCGTCTCCGGCGAAGTCCATGCCGCCGACAACTTTCGCGGACGGGAACGTTCCCGGTTCGATGATCGCCCGGTTATTGGCGGCGTAAGCGGCGGCCGTGCCCGGGCCACCGAAGTTGGCGTGTAAATAGTCAACGCCCGTGTCGATGACGGCGATTTTGACGCCATCGCCGGAATTGCCGCCCGTCGCGGTCCACGCACTGGCCGCCTTAACAAAGGGCGCACTCGATGCATTGTCGATGGTGTGAATGGGAAGCGCGTAGACGCCTTTGACGTCCGCGTCAGCTCTGAGTTGCGCGACGAGGCTCGCGTCGATTCTCGCGGCGATGCCGTTGTAAGCGGCTTGCACGCTATAAAGCGCTCGCGCGTTGCGACCGAAGCTAGCGAGTTTTGCGAGTACACGTTGTTGCGCGCCTTTGATCCGCGCTTGTTGTGAACGAGCTGCGGCTTGAGCCGCGCCACGTTCCTGCGGATTGGCAGCCTTGTCGCTCTTATTGCCCAGGGTCTGGGCGTAAACTCTTGCGGTTGGAAGATCGACCAGTTCGATCATCACGTTGATTTCGCCAGTTTGCGGGAGTTCATCCTGGCCTTGGAGATCGCCCTCGGGACGATCGTTTGCGAGCCGGCTTCGGTCGAAGCCAGTTTCTTGAGCATGACTCGTTTGATCGGATTGCGTTAGGAAGTACGTGAGCAGAGACACAGCGAATAACAATGAGAGGACTTTCACGCTTGTTCGGGACATCTGTTCTTACCTTTCGACTCGGTGGTTTCGGGACTGACGGACCTTCTGATGCCGCACACATGGAAGGTTAAGTCAGAAGCACACACATACTCCCGAGCACGGCTCGTTCGGGAGTTCGGGGCGCAAAAATTATGTAATGTGCAAAAGACTCAAAGACAGGCCGCTTACTATAAGAGCGTTCGACCGATGGACGCAAGGCTCCAGCTACGTCACACTGCACCAAAATTCCGCATTGATCGCGCGGGAGGTTATTCTCGTCAGCGGGTCGTAAAAAACAGTTGTGCTTTAGAATAGCGCGCGATGATTTCACCGGAACAAGTCGAACAGTATCGAACGCAAGGCTTTCTGGTCGTTAACGGGTTTGCGGAGGAACAGGAGTGTGACGCGCTGCGCGAGCGCGCGGAGGAGTTGGTGCGCCAGTTTGAACCGGCGCAGGTGTCGATCTTTACGACGCACGAGCAGAGCCGCATCGCGGACGAGTACTTCATGACGTCCGGCGACAAGGTCCACTTCTTCTTCGAGGAGAATGCGTTCGTCGCAGATGGATCACTGAAACAGCCGAAAGAAAGCTCGATTAACAAGATCGGTCACGCGCTGCACGATCTCGATCCGGTGTTCGAGCGGTTTTCACGTAGCGATAAGATCAAGCGGGTCGCGAAGGCGATTGGGTTTGAGCAATCGCGTCTCGTGCAGTCGATGTACATCTTCAAACAGCCAAACATCGGCGGCGAGGTTTCGTGTCACCAGGACAGCACGTTTATTTACACCGAACCGACGGATATCGTCGGGCTGTGGTTTGCGCTGGAAGATGCGACGATCGAGAACGGCTGCTTGTGGGCCATACCGGGCGGACACAAACGCGGTTTGAAGTCACGCTGGTTGCGTTCACGAATCGAAGGCCGGATGGCGTTCGAGTTCTACGATCCCGAACCGTGGCCGGAAAACGAACTGGTCCCGCTCGAAGTGGCTAAAGGTAGTTTGATCCTGCTAAACGGTCTCCTGCCTCATCGCAGCTACGAAAACCGCTCGCCGCGATCGCGACACGCCTACACCTTGCATCTGATTCACGCTGAGGCGAGCTACCCTCCGGACAACTGGCTGCAGCGGTCAAGCAGCTTGCCATTTCGCGGATTTTGAAGGAAAAAATGCGGTTTACAGGCTTGGTCTTAAGAGACCGCGGAAAATTCCCTGAACGCGGACCTGGCTGGCGGGTACTGTAAATGGTTGAAGTTGAGAATTGGCCGGTTGCAGCTCGATATTCGTCCCACGACGATAGAGCCGCTTGAGTGTGGCCTGGTTCTCTTCGATCAGTAGCGCGACGACGATCTCACCATCGCGAGCGTCCGTGCGATTCTCGATCAGCGCGATGTCGCCGTCGCAGATGTGCTCGTCGATCATCGAGTCGCCTTTCACGCGCAAGGCGTAAACCCGATCTGGTCTGACTCGGCCCAACAAAAACTTGGGTACTGGTATGCGCTCTTCGTAGTCAACAACTTCAAGCGGTGCCCCGGCGGCGATTCGTCCCAGCAGTTTTACTTCACACAGCGAGTCGCTGCTCTTGTCTTCAACTTTAACGTTCAGCGCAAACGATCCGTCTTCATGTTCACGGACCAATAGACCACGACGTTCGAGTGCTGCAATATGCTTTGCAATCGTCGCGCGCGACTTCACTCCAAACTGTCGAGCGATCTGAGCGTAAGAAGGTATGTAGCCGTGACGTTCGAGAAACCGAGTGATGTAATCGAGAATCTCTTTTTGTCGCTGCGTTCGTGGGAGCATGTCTTTCAGCAGTTCCCGATTGGTGTTACCGCTTGTATGTGGTAAGAGCGTCGCGTC
>JAICGQ010000150.1 GCA_025923035.1 Pyrinomonadaceae bacterium
AAAGTACCTGTTGACGCACCTGAGTTTGTGAGAAACGTGACTGCCGAGATGATAGCCGGTCGTGGCGATCTGCTTCCGGTCAGTGCGTTTCCCGAAGATGGAACTTATCCGGTCGGCACAACGCGTTGGGAAAAGCGCAACATCGCGCAGGACGTGCCGGTCTGGGAACCGGATCTGTGTATCGAATGTGGCAAGTGTGTGATGGTTTGCCCGCATTCAACGATTCGCGCGAAGGTCTGCTCTCCGGACGATCTGGCGGATGCACCTGCCGGATTCAAATCGATGCCCGCGAAGTGGCGAGAATTTCCAAACAAGCTGTACACGATTCAAGTTGCTGTCGAAGACTGCACGGGCTGCCGGCTGTGCGTCGAAGTTTGTCCCGCGAAAGATAAAAGCAACGTGTCGCGGAAAGCGCTCAACATGCAGCCGCAGTTGCCGTTGCGTGACAGCGAACGGGTCAATTGGGACTACTTCCTGAAGCTCCCCGACCTGTACAAGAATGGTCTCATTGCCTTCAACTCCGTCAAGAACGTTCAGTTGCTGCAGCCGTTGTTTGAGTTCTCGGGTGCCTGCGCCGGTTGTGGGGAAACTCCTTACATCAAGTTGATGACACAACTCTTCGGCGATCGCGCCATCATCGCCAATGCGACCGGCTGTTCGAGCATCTATGGCGGCAATCTGCCGACGACGCCTTATACGAAGAACGAGGACGGACGTGGACCAGCCTGGAGTAACTCTCTCTTCGAAGACAACGCGGAATTCGGCCTGGGCATGCGACTGTCGCTCGATCACCAGCGCGACTACGCGCGAAGTCTGGTCGACAAGCTGCGCGATCTCATCGGCGAATCGTTGGCTGAAAGCCTGCTTCATACGGATCAATCCACGAACCAGGGCATCAACATTCAACGCGAACTGGTTGCGGCGTTGAAAGCGAAGATCGACTCGGCTTCCGCTGGCGAGGCGCGCGATCTTCTCAGTCTTGCAGACGCTCTGGTCGAGAAGAGTGTCTGGATTGTCGGCGGCGACGGTTGGGCTTACGACATCGGATACGGCGGGTTGGACCACGTGCTGGCCAGCGGTCAGAACGTCAACATCCTCGTGCTCGACACAGAAGTCTACTCAAACACCGGGGGCCAGGCTTCGAAGGCCACACCTCTCGGTGCGGTGGCGAAGTTTGCCTCGGGCGGAAAGGCGAGCGCCAAGAAAGATCTGGGAGTCACCGCCATTCGGTACGGCAACGTCTACATCGCTCAGGTCGCAATGGGCGCGAACGACACGCACACGATCAAAGCGTTTCTGGAAGCGGAAGCCCACCCTGGACCATCGCTCATCATCGCCTACAGCCAGTGCATCGCTCATGGAATCGACATGGCGAAAGGCATGCACCAGCAAAAGCTCGCCGTCGATTCAGGTTACTGGCCGCTGTATCGCTACAACCCGCAACTCGTCGAAGAGAACAAGAACCCCTTTCAACTTGATTCGAGCGATCCGAAGATCGCGCTTCAGGATTACATCTACACGGAAGGCCGTTATCGCATGCTGCAACAGAGTGACCCGGCCGTAGCGAGGTTTCTGTTGGGCGAGGCGCAGAAAGCTGTGTCCCGTCGCTGGGCGCAGTACAAGCAATTAGCCGAACCGAAATCTGTCTGAGGGGGCGCGATGAACCTGACAACTAATTATCTTGGCATGGTCTTGAAGAACCCGATCGTGGCCTCTTCTTCGCCGCTCTCGCACAGCGTTGACAGCATTCGACGGCTCGAAGATGCGGGCGCAGCGGCTGTTGTCATGTACTCATTGTTCGAAGAACAGATCGGGTTCGACAGCTATTACATCGACTACCACCTTACGCAGGGAACCGACAGTTACGCCGAGTCGATCAGCTATTTCCCTGACATGCAGAGCTACAACGTTGGTCCAGACCAGTATTTGAGTTTGATTCGCAAGGCGAAAGAGACAGTGGACATTCCCATCATCGGGAGCTTGAATGGCGCGTCTGTCGGCGGTTGGACGGACTACGCCGCGTTGATTGAAGAAGCCGGAGCTGATGCTCTGGAGCTGAATGTCTACTACCTGCCGACGAGCACCGAGATCACCGGGATCGAGGTGGAAGCGCTGTACCTCGACGTCCTTTCGGCCGTGCGCCAGGCGGTGACGATTCCGGTGGCGGTGAAGCTGAGCCCGTTTTTCAGTTCGACGGCGAATATGGCAAATCGGCTGGTGGTCCATGGGGCTGACGGCCTGGTCCTTTTCAACCGCTTCTATCAACCTGACTTCGATCTGGAAAACCTCGAGGTGACGCCGCGCCTCGTCTTGAGTAACTCGAACGAACTCCGTTTGCCGTTGCGCTGGGTAGCAATACTATTCGGGCGATTGAAAGCGGACCTTGCGATAACGAGCGGCATTCACACTTCGCAGGACGTCATCAAGGGTCTGATGGCCGGTGCGAAAGTGACGATGATGGCTTCGGAGTTACTACAAAACGGCGTTCGCCGGATCGGGCAAGTGTTGAACGAGATCGTTACCTGGCTGAACGAGCGCGAATACGAGAGCGTCATGCAGCTTATCGGCGCGATGAGTCAAAAACACTGCGCCGAACCGGCCGCATTCGAAAGAGCCAACTACATGAAGATGCTGCAATCCTACCGTCCGCTGAATTGATCGGGTAAGATTCCTCACCTAAACAAAACATTCAGGAGGATTTGCACATGCGACGTACGTGTCTCTTCATCGCTCTGATTGCCGCTTCGTTAATTCCAACGATTGCCTTTTCGCAGACACCTCAGACAGAGGTTTCGCGCAGTGTCGAAGGTGGAGGGGTGAAGGTTGCGGGTTGGACCGGGCAGGTTGATGCTAAAGAGGCGGAAGCCGGTATGACTCTCAATAGCGCGAAGTTCGCCAAAGAGGGTGAGGCGTTTCACGTCGTTACTGGTCCAGCGGTCACCTATTGGAATCCCGCAAACAAGGCCTCCGGCGATTACACCGTGAAGGCCAGGTTCACCGAACCGAAGTACATGAGCCTCAACGATCATCCCCATCCGTACGGAATCATGATCGCCGGCAGCGACCTGGGCACCGACAAGCAAAGTTACTTGTACTGCGCGGCTTATGGTAACGGTAACTTCATCGTTCGAGGTTTTGGTCCAGCGCCGTTTCAGGTTAACGGACGACGCGCGTCAACCGATCCGGCCGTGAATAAAGCGAGCGCGAAGGGTGAACCGGTGACGCAGGAGATCGCGCTTTCAGTGAAAGGTGACAAAGTCGAGTGCGCGATCAACAACAAGGTTGTCGGCAGCTACGACAAAGCGGCGGTTGTCGGTGAAGGTAAACTGAAATCGACCGACGGCGTTTACGGCATTCGCTTCGGACACAATACCGAAGTTATGGTGAGCGGTTTGACGAGCACGAAACCGTAGCGAGCCGCCAAACCCCAGCGGCGCGTCATTTGTGGCCGTCTAACGCATGCTGAAATCGTGGCGCGATCTCGTCGAGCCAGCGATTCATTTCCGCTTGCGCAAAGTATTTTCCTTTAATCATCACTCCGGCGCGTCGCTGCGTGTTTGCAATGTCGTCCAGCGGATTTGCGTCGAGCAACACGAGATCGCCGCGCTTACCCTTTTCGATCGGTCCCGCCTGGCCCAGCAGGCCCAGGAACGCGGCGGGATTCTTCGTCGCTGCTTCGAGTGTGGCGTAGTTGGATAAACCGGCATCACGCAGGTCGATCAACTCGAGATGCAGCGTGTGACCATAAAGCATCAACCACTCAGGCGTATCTGAACCCGCCATGATCTTTCCACCCGCATCGTAAATCGCTTTCACGATCTCGTTCCGCACGCGTATGTACTTCTCGCGCTTCTCGATCGGCGCCGCCGTCGAGAGATATCGTTTGCTTGCGCGCGTCCACGCGTCGACGGTTTTCTGTGGATAGAAGCGAATGTCGGGCTGCGCCTTAAACGATTCTTCAGTGCGGCCTTTGCCGAAAGTGAACTTGAACAGATGCAGCGTCGGCGTGACGAACGGATTTGCGCTGACGGTCAAGCGCGCCAGTTCGGGGATCTTCTTTTCGTCGAGGTAGTCGATACTCTCCCAGTTCTTCGGCGTGTAAACGTAGATGTCCGAGACCGAGCCTTTCACGGGTGCATTCTCGGGCAGGAGCGCTTCGAGATAGGAATCGAGATGCTCGATCTGCTGGGCCGCTTTCAAAGCGCGTTGCAATCCAACTGAGCGACTGTCAGCGTGTCCGACGACGCGAATGTTTTGCTTGCGCGCCTCGTCGACGATGGCTTCATAGACTTCAGGCGCGAGAAACGTCGTGACCTTGATGAAGTCGTAGCCCTCTTGTTTCGATTTGGCGACAGCAGCTCGCCCCTCGGCTTCAGTGGTCACGACGATGCCATTCGGTTGTTTTTTCCCGGTCAGATGCGGGCTGGCAGCGAAGATCGTCGGCGCCAGAATCTGCCCCTTAGCACTCTTCTCTCGCAGGACCAGTTGTTCCGGAGTGCCGATCATCAAACGAATCGTGGTGACGCCGTAAGCGATCATCACCTTGAACTCGTCTTCAGCAAGCGAGTCCGGAAACTCGTCGTCGCTGAAGAGATGAACATGCATGTCCATCAAACCCGGGATCAAAAATTTTCCCGTTCCATCGACTACTTGTGCGCCGGCGGGAGGTTTGTTCCGTTTTGAATCACCGATAACTGCGATTGTTCCATCGCGAACGATGACGGTCTGGTTTCGCAACACGCGCTCACGGTCCATCGGAATGACGTTGACGTTAACGAACGCAACCACGTTCGTTTTGGACGGTTGAGCTGTTATGGCTGTGGCGAGAAGTAAGATCGAAAGCAGAACTATCGGTTTCATCATCGCCGGATTATAAACTAAGGCTTCGCGGATTCGGGCTTTTTCAGGAACACTTCAATCGTGGCCGCGGCCCGCATTTTTTCAACGAAAGCGCGCTCTGCGTTGCGAGTCTCCGCGGTTTGCAAGTAGCTGATAATAGAGTCTTTGGTTTGCGCGAAGTCGCCACTCACGCGCTCCTTGTTTTGTTCGAAGAAGAGCCGCGCTTGTTCTTCCGTGACCTGTTTTGATTTCACTTCGGCTTCAAGCAAGGCGTTGATCGTTACCTTGCGCCGCGCTGCTTCCTGGGCCAGGAGCGTGTCGTTGATGTTGAGGTCGAGCTCGTTGCGACGCAGTTCGTACACCTTCTGTTGCACGTCTACGATCAGTGGCTTGAGCGCGTCTTCGACGTCGCCTGCCGTGACCGCAACGCCATTGATCGTCGCCAGCACTTGCGCACGTTCGGCTTCGGTTTTCGCAGGTGCAGGCTGTGCGACTTTCACAACCGTGTCGCTCGCCGCGCGCAGGCCGTCGGCAAACTTTTTCGCCTCGACGCGCTGTCGCTCTTCGGTCAGGAACTTCAGAATGTCGTCTTTCACCGCGGGAAAGTCTTCTCGCAGACGTGCTTTGTTTTGGTCGAAAAAGGTTTGCGCTTCTGCGTGAGTCGGCGTTTTAACTTTCGCTACCACTTCGAGTTCGAGCAGTTTCGTCGTCGTGATTCCGCGTTTCGTCGCTTCAGCGGCGAGGAGCCGGGAGTTGATGATTAAGTCGAGCTCGCGCTGCCGTGCTTCGACAACCTGACGTTGAAGATTGCGCACCGATTCAGCGGTTGATTTCTCGATGTCGCGAGCGCTGATCGTCACACCATTGACGGTCGCCAGCGTGGTGGGTAGCGGTTGCGACTCACACGCGCACTCGTCCACCATGGTCCGTGTTTGAGTTTGAGTTTGGGCCATCGCCGGTAGGGAAACCAGCACCACAGCAAAAACGGCCAACGCGATTTTCATGATCAGTCTCCTTGTAGCGGTCACAGTTGGACCATGTCGTAGCAAGCTTCGTGCTAGAGAATATTGAAGTGTGAGACGGACTTGCTCGTGGCGATGTGCGGAAAAGCGCGCAGTGACTGAGAAGGTTTCCGCTTTTTGCCGGCGTCGTTAAGGTTTAACTGTTTGGTTCGACGGCTGTGTACGAGAATTGCAGGATGGCTTGCAGCCTCGTTCAAGTGCTCATGAACCAACGTCAAGGAAAAAGTATTTTAGTCATCGACGACGATCTCAGCGTTACAGACTCAATGCGTCTGCTGCTCGCCGATGCGGGTTTCGAAGTTCAAACTGCACACCGGGTTGCGCACGCCGTCGCGATTCTCTCTGACCGTCAATTCGATCTCGTAATCACTGATCTATGCCTGCCTGACGGCACTGGAATCGACGTGATCACACACGTGAAGACTGAAACTCCAGCAACGGAAGTGATCCTTATGACGGGTCACGGGTCGTTGGAGATCACGATCGAGGCGATCAAACGCGGCGCTTACTACTATCTCGAGAAACCGTGTACGCCTGACACTTTGAAAGCACTGATCAATCGCGCGTTGGAAGTCGCAACGTTGAAGCGTGAGAACGAAAGTCTTAAACGAACTTTGAGCGGTGGTGGCGAGGCGTTCGGGATGATCGGCCGTCATCCGAAGTTACACCAGATCATTCAGACCATTCGGACCACTGCGTCTTCCGATGCTTCGGTGTTGATTGAAGGTGAGAGTGGTACCGGTAAAGAGTTGATAGCCACAGCTTTTCACGCGGAGAGCGGGCGTGCTGCGGGAGCGTTCATTCGCATCAATTGTGCTGCGATACCGAGCGAGCTGATCGAATCGGAGTTATTTGGTTACAAGAAGGGGGCATTCACCGGCGCCGATCGCGACAAACGCGGATTGATCGAGGCTGCTGACGGCGGCACGCTGTTGCTCGACGAGATCGCTGAAATGCCCGCGCATTTGCAGACGAAGTTGTTGCGCGTGTTGCAGGAGCGGAAGTTACGGCCGCTCGGTGAAGAACGCGAGATCGATGTCCGGTTTCGTTTGGTGGCCGCGACGAATCGTAATACTTCTGTTTTGCTCGATGAAGGTGTGTTGCGCAAGGATCTCTACTTCCGCATCAGCACGATCAAGATCAGAGTGCCGCCGTTGCGAGAACGTCTTGACGATGTTCCGTTGATCGCCACGCACTTTCTCAATCGCTTTAACGTTCAGTACAACAAGAACATCCGCGATCTTTCCCCGGCGACTGTGCAGCGACTGTTGCGTCACAACTGGCCGGGTAATATTCGTGAACTGGAGAGTGTGATCGAACGCGCGGTTTTGTTTTGTTCCGGGAGGCAGTTGGATCCCGATTGCTTGCCGGAGGAATTTCATGGTCCAAGGCTGAGTAATTCTTCGTTTGTGATTCCGCCGCTTGTTCCCATGGAGGAAATCGAGCGCGAAGCAATTCTGCAAACGCTGGAACGCACCTCAGGCAACGTCCGTCGAAGCGCCCAAATCCTCCGTTTCCCCCGCCCCACCTTCTACCGCAAACTCAAAAAACTCGGCATCACGGTCCAACGCCCCGCTTAGTGCCGACGCGACGTCTCGCGTAAAGCCCGATTCGCCGCGGCTTGGCGACGTGTCAGGTAAAGCCCGATTCGCCGCGGCTGCCAACGCGTTCGAAGCCGCTGCCAACTCCCCCTTTTCCACCTCCTCTTCCCCTCCTCCGTCGCAAATCAAAACCCTGCACACACCAAGCACGGGTCGAGGATGGGCGAAGCCCTCGTTCGGCATGCGCCACGCGAAAGCTTCGTGGTCCAAGTGTGGTTCAGGGTGAAGCACTGGGCCAGATCAATGTCTCAGGCTGAGACATGCGAACCTCGGATTGGTGGTCCAAATCCGCGTGGTCTGCTTATTGCAACGTCCGCAGCAACTCACTCGAGTCACCTCGAGCGTGGTCCAGCAAGACCAGATACGCGGAGGAAAGGAAAATGAAAACCGATTACCACATGCACCGAAGGAGGAAGATCTCCTTTCTGCTCTTTTTGTCCTCGCTTCTAGTTCTACTACCAACCCTAATTGTTCAAGCACAAACTCCGGTAGTGATTACCGATCCGGAGGATCCCATAGCTCCACTTCCATGGCCTACGGCTACGCCTACGCCTACACCGTCAACGGCGTGCACTCGCACGATCAAAGCGAGCGTTGTCGCGCTCGATCAGGCGATCATGTACAACCGCCTTGGCGCAGTGAACCCCGGCGGCATGATCTACGCGCTCAAGCAGGACGTTGTCGCAATCGATGCCGCAAAAGGCCTCGTCGCCGGCAACGTTCAATTGCGCGCCGACAAAAGACCAAGACCGATCGTCCTGCGCATGAACAGCGGCGACTGTCTGCAAATCACTTTCACCAACCTTCTATCGAGCACCCCCCACGACGATCAACCTGCGACTCGTTTCGCCGGTGTTCACGTGATCGGCATGGAGCTCGTAGGCGGCATAACTTCCGACGGCTCGAACGTTGGCAACAACACGCCGAGTCTTGTCGGTCCAGGTGGGACGAGGGTCTACACCTTCACCGGCACGCGTGAAGGAAACAACCTGATGTACAGCACTGGCGCCACGACCAGCGGCGAAGGCGACGGCGGCACTTTGCCGATGGGACTGTTCGGCAGCGTCAACGTCCAGGCTAAAGGCGCTGAATGGTACCGTTCACAGGTCACGAACGAAGACCTGAAACTGGCGCAAACCGGCACCACGGCCGGCGGCCAACCGATCATCAACTACGACGCCGTCTATCCGCTGGGCCATTCGAAGGCGGGTAAACCGATCCTGAAGATGCTGAACGGCGACACGATCGTTCACACCGATCTGAACGCCATCATCACTGGTCCAAACAAAGGACGCTTCCCGGCGGGCACGTTCAAGTTCAATCAAACCGAACCCGACCGCGAGCGGCCCTTCCGCGAGTTCACCGTGATTTATCACGATGAAATCAAAGCGATACAAGCGTTTCCGCAGTTTGAGGATCCGGTCCTCAAGCACACGTTACACAGCGTTCGCGACACATTCGCCATTAACTACGGCGTGGCCGGCGCAGGCGCCGAGATTCTCGCGAACCGGCTCGGCGTTGGACCAATGTTCAACTGTACCGAATGTAAGTTTGAAGAGTTCTTCCTTTCGTCGTGGACCGTAGGCGATCCGGCGCAAATAGTTGACGTGCCCGCCAACACTACTGATGCAAACGGAAAACTCATTAAGGGAAGGAAAGCGACGAGAGTTCTGTATCCCGACGATCCTTCCAACGTGCATCACAGCTACCTCGGCGACCCAGTGAAGATGAGAGTCGTTCACGCGGGACCGAAGGAACATCACGTCCACCACCTGCATGCGCACCAGTGGCTGCAAACTCCGGACGACGATAATTCAACTTATCTCGACAGCCAGAGTCTTGGACCAGGCTACGCATTCACAACCGAGATCGTCCACGGCGGAACCGGCAATCGCAATCAAGCCGTCGGCGATTCGATCTTTCACTGCCACTTCTACCCCCACTTCGCCCAGGGCATGTGGGAATTGTGGCGCGCCCACGACGTCTTTGAAGCGGGAACCGTGCTGGACGCGAAGGGAATTCCAGTTCCCGGATCTCGCGCTTTGCCCGATGGCGAAATACTCGCAGGCACGCCGACACCGGCCATAGTGCCGTTGCCAACACTGGCGATGGCGCCGATGCCGACCGCGGCACGACCCGGATATCCGTTCTTCGTTCCCGCAGTCGCAGGTCATCGCGCACCAAAACCACCACTCGACACGATCGACGACGGTGGCTTACCACGTCACATCATCACCGGCGGAACGGCCGCCAGCGTTGAAACACGTCTCGACTTCAGCAAAGTACTGTTGACCGCAGTCGCACAGAAGATCGCAGAAACCGGAACGGCCGCAGAAGTCGCCGCGATGGTCTATCACGAACAACGGTCCCACGCGAGCTTCAAGCCCGATGGCACGGCCGCCACTTTCGTGCTCAATGGACTGCCACGAAAACCCGGCGCTCCTTTCGCAGATCCCTGCATCACGAGCGGCGGATTGCCCACTGGAACTCCACGCACGTACAAAGCGGCCGCGTTCCAACTCGACATCAAACTAAACAAAGCCGGCTGGCACTTCCCGCAGTCACGCATTCTTTCGCTGTGGGCCGACGTTGCGCCCATGAAGGCCGGCACTAAACCACCGGAACCGTTTTTCTTCCGGGCCAATTCAAACGATTGCATCACGTTCTATCACACCAATCTTGTGCCCGGAGTGTACGAGCAGGACGACTTCCAGATTCGCACACCAACCGACATCATCGGACAACACATCCACCTCGTGAAGTTTGACGTCACCTCGTCAGACGGCTCGGGCAACGGTTTCAATTACGAAGACGGAACGTTCAGTCCCGACGAAGTAATCGAACGCATCCACGCCATTCGCAAGCAGAACGCCTGCGTTGGTACGAATTCAGGTGATATTCGTGACGGCACATTTACTTGTCCCGTTGCGAAGGCCCACCCGTACTTCGGCACGCTCGGCGCGCAGACCACGGTCCAACGCTGGTTTGCCGACGATGTGCTCAACAACAACAAGGTCGACCGTACGCTGCGCACCGTGTTCACACACGATCACTATGGACCATCGAGCCACCAACAGACCGGGCTCTACGCCGGCCTGGTGATCGAACCGACTGGTTCCGTGTGGAAAGATCCGGAAACGGGAGCGGTCATGGGATCGCGAGCGGTCGATGGTGGTCCAACAAGCTGGCAGGCTGCGATCATCGAGAAAGATCCGTCGCAGAGCCACCGCGAGTTTCTGTTTGAGTTCGCGGACTTCCAGCTCGCTTATGAAGCCGGTGCAGGCGTCGACGCCAACGGAAAACCGATCGCGGACCCGAAAGGCGTGATCAATCCGCCGGTGAAGAACGAAGTCGGATTGCCATTCATCGTCGAAAACGCGGTGGTTTGTCCCGGTGGAGTTCCGGCGCCTTGTCCGGAAGCGATCTCCGCGGCTGACCCCGGAACGATGAGCGTCAACTATCGTAACGAGCCCGTACCAATGCGCGTGCGGGATCCAAACACCAACACGCAGGCGGCTGGCGCGGCAGGCGACTTGTCGAAAGTTTACAAGTCAAACATCCTGCGCGCTGATCCGGCCTTC
>JAICGQ010000151.1 GCA_025923035.1 Pyrinomonadaceae bacterium
CACGACTTCAGCGGGTGAAAACGGAAAAACGAACGTCAGAAGTCGCGGCGTCGTCTCGATCTTCGAAACGCCGTCGCCCAATCGTTCGCGGACCTTCTCCTCCAACCCCCACAAAACCGGCGAAGCCATGGCCGCGGGCGGTGGCACATGCGCGCCCACGGTCTTGAACATCTGACCGATGAATCCGGCGGGTGTCCAGTTTGCCATCGCAATTAATCCACCCGGCTTGGTGACGCGCAGGAGTTCTGCGGCTACCAATTCCGGACGGGGAGCGAACATGGCCCCAAACATTGTCACTGTCGCGTCGAAACTCGCGTTTTCATAAGGCAAAGCCTCAGCATCGCCCTCATCGAACTGCGCCTTCAACCCCTCGCGCGCAGCATTCGCCCGCGCCTGGTCGACCAGATTCGGTGCGATATCCACCCCGGTCACGTTCGCGCCAAGCCGAGCGGCCGGCAACGCCAAATTGCCTGTGCCGCACGCCACGTCGAGCACTTTCGCCCCGGGTTTCAACCCCAGCCGCTTAACAAACGCCGCGGCTTCGCCCTCGTAAAACCTCGCAATTTGGCCGAAATCTCCCGAAATCCACGTTGCGCGCAGTTTTGCTTTCAACGCATCCATCTCAGAAACCTGACTAGTACTTTCCATGTGAGTCCCTCCAATTAACCATTTACTATGAATACATGCCGCCTATTCCGCATCCCCGTGGCACGGATCATGCGGTCATCTAGTAACGCGCATTTTTGCGTAGCGAAAGTATTCATGTGCGGCATCTAAATGCAGGATACGCAGACAATCTGCCACCTGCTCGGTTTTGGGTCGCGATTTACGAAAGACCATGCTAACCCGCGTTAACTCTCTTCAGGTAGTTTGTGTCGTCAGTGCGCTGGTTTGCCTCGCAGCAACTGCTGGACACACGGCACTGGCGCAATCGTCGGCGAACGAATTTCAACGGATACTCAACGAAAAAGCCGCCTTTGAAGCCGCCGACTTCGCTGCCCTCGAACAGGGCCAAACAATCGTCAAATTAACTCCGATAACGGACAAACGAGAACTGGCCATGTGCGGCCTTGTGAGTCTCCGCACGACAGCCGACCAGTTTCTCCGCTCGTACATCGACGGAATGACGCGGCAGAACAATCAGACAGTGCTCGAGGCGGGCCGTTTCGGAACGGCCCCGGCTGTTGCCGATCTACAACAACTGACGATCGACGCCGCTGAGATCGAAGATCTCAAGCAGTGCGTCGCCGGGGACTGCCAAATCAAACTTTCGGCCCAGATGATCGAGCGCTTTCGTCGCGACGTAAACTGGCAGGCGGCTGATTACCAGGCGCAGGCCACGCAGCTTCTCAAGACAATGCTGGTCGAGTACGTCCGCGATTACCAGGCGCGCGGCCCGGCGGCACTAATCGAATACAACGACAAACGGAACGGCGTCCGGCTCGCAGACGAACAACAGGCGCTCGGTTCCGCTTCCGGATATCTAAACGATCTGCTCCGCGATGCGCGTTCCGGAATGCAAGTCGTGGAAGAAGCTATCGTTTGGTCCAAGATCAAGTTTGGTCTCAAGCCGGTGCTCATTATCAATCACGTCAAGGCGTACAAACACGAACGCGAGCATGGTCCACAGGTGCTGGTTGCGTCAAACCAGATCTACGCGAACCACTATTTCACGTCTTCGCTGGCGCTGACAGCGTTCGTAAATGTGCCCGGATCCGCGCCTTATCTGGTGTACGAGAACCGGTCGCGAACTGACGGGCTGGTTGGTCCATTCAGCAAACTGAAACGCGGCATCATCGAGAAGAAATCTCTCGAGGGTCTCAGGTCGATTCTTGAACAGTCGAAGTTGCGGCTCGAAGGCGCCGGATCCAATGCCGCGGAAACAGCCGCTCCGAGTCAGCAACCAAGAAGCTGGGGACAGCGATTGTTTGGCGGCATTCGCCCCTTATTGTGGGTACTGGTCGTGTCCGCGTTATTGGCACTACTTCTATTACGTAAATTTGATTACGTCCGTGTTCCGTTCAACAAGACACGGATCGATACAAGGGGGAAGCTATGAAAGCAGCACGAGTTCTTTGGTTGGTCCTGGCGGTCGTCGTCGGCGGCGTTATGTCGTACGTCGCGGGACAGGAACAGAAGAATAAACAACCGGAAACGGTCACGGTTGAGTTAAAGAATGGACAAGGCGAGTCGGTTGGCACCGCAGTGCTGACATCTCTCGGCAACATGGGTGTTCGCATCAAGCTTGATGTGAAAAACCTGCCGCCGGGGGAGCACGCGATTCATTTTCACGAGATGGCGAAGTGTGAAGGCCCGACTTTCGAAACTGCCGGCGCGCACTTCAATCCCGATAACAAGTTGCACGGCTCGAAAAATCCCAAGGGACCACACGTCGGTGACATGAACAACTTCATGGTCCGTCCTGACGGCACCTCGACGCAAACGGTAACCAATCAGCACGCATCTCTCGGCGCTGATGGCACGCATACACTGTTTGGCCCGAACGGGACCTCGCTGGTCATTCATGCTAAAGCCGACGACATGAAGACCGACCCGTCCGGCAACTCCGGCGATCGCATCGCCTGCGGCGTCGTTACTAAATAAAGCTGCCAAAAACAAGCAGCAGACACGGGTGAGATGATCTTTTCATCCGTGTCTTTTTGTATGTAGACTCGTCAGTATTATGAAACGACTTCTACTGCTCGCCGCACTTCTGGCCGTCGTCGTCGCACTCGCCAACGCTTACGCTAATCAGCAGAACGTAAAAGTAATGGTGGGTCCCGGTTTCTTTACAGCCAAGGACTACCTCGACATGACCGACAACGAAAAGCGCGCCCATGCGACAGGGGCGATCAACGGCATGCTCGTGTCACCGCTTTTCGGCGCGCCCGAAGACAACGTCAACTGGCTCAAGGCATGCACCGCGAAGCTCTCGGACGAAGACATCGCCGGGATTCTCACCCGCTACATCCGCGAACAGGAAAGCCAGTTGAACTACAACCTCAACATCGTCACGTTCAACGCGGTGCGAAATGCCTGTCCAAAAACGAAGTAGTGTCGAAAAGCGCGTTGCTCGTTCGTTAACCAATTGGACAGCCCGGCTGTCGAATTCGTTCAAAGGAGACTACGGCAATGCCAAATTATTTACTGTTCCTCTATTCCGAACCCGACGCATTCAATGAAACCAGTCCCGCCGAAATGCAGGCCATCATTCAGAAATATCGTGATTGGCGACTGCGTCTGCAAAAGTCTGGCGTGATCGTCGGCGGCGAGAAACTTCAGGACGGAACCGGGCGCATGATGCGACGCACCGGCGGCGAGACATCCGTGATCGACGGCCCGTACACCGAAAGCAAAGAAGTCATCGGCGGGTTCTTCGAGATTCAAGCCGAGAACTACGACAAGGCGGTCGAGGTGGCCGGCGATTGCCCGCACCTCGAATACGGCACGATCGAGATTCGCGAAGTTGAAATGATCGTTACGAGCGCGGGAGGCGCCGAGTGATGCGAAGGCGAATCTTGCTTTCGTTGTTGCTGCTGCTTCTCGTTCCCGCGTACGCGTCGTCGCAGGACGATAAGTTTCTCAAGCGTTTGCAGGGAGAATGGGAAGGCGACGGCACGGCACTCGGCGGCGCGGCCCGCTTGCGGATCAAATGGGAATGGGTGTTGGACAACAAGTTTCTCCGTTTGAGCCTCAGGAGCGAGATGAGCGCTGCCGATGGCGCCAGGCGACTGTTTGAAGGTCAGGCTTATTATCGACCCTCTGGCGTCGATAAATACGTCGCGCACTGGTTCGACTCACGCGGCGTGACTTTTCCGATCAAGGCGCAACTCGACGGCAGTACGCTGGTCGCATGGTGGGGTACGCCCGAGACCGAAGAAGGTAAATCGACTTATCAGTTGATCGACGAAACGACGATGGAAATCGTCGATTCGGTGAAGCTGAAGGATGGAACGTTTCGCGAGTTCGGTCGTGCGAAGTTAACCCGCAGATGAACACAGATCTCCTGGTCGATCATCTCTTTCGTCGTCACTCGGCGAAGATCGTCGCCACGCTGACGCGCGTCTTCGGCTCACGACATCTGGATCTTGCTGAAGACGTAGTTCAGGACGCGCTGCTGAAGGCTTTGCAGCAATGGCCGTTCAAAGGCGTCCCTGCGGACCCGGCAGCGTGGCTGACGCTCGTCGCCAAAAATCGCGCGCTAGACGTGCTCCGGCGCGACGCGTCGCTCGCGAACAAAGCTGAACAACTCGAGTTGGCGATGCCGCGTCTGGCATTTCCGGCGACGCAATCAGACGTGGACATGGACGATCAGTTGGCGCTGATCCTGATGTGTTGCCATCCGGCGCTTCCGGTCGAGTATCAGATCGCGCTGACGCTCAAAACGGCCTGCGGTTTCAGCACTGCTGAGATCGCGCGCGCGTTTCTCACGCCGCAAACGACGATCGCGCAACGGCTCGTTCGCGCGAAACGTCAGATCCGTGATCACGACATCGTTATCGATCCACCAAGCGCCGACGACCTGCCGGCGCGGATCGATAGCGTGCTGCGCGTGATCTACCTGCTCTTCAATGAAGGCTATGCGGCGACGAGTGGTGACGATCTCGTGCGTGCAGATCTATGTGAAGAAGCGATGCGCCTCGGCGCGCTCGTAATCGATCAGTCGCGGCTTGAACTGCCCGCCGCGCATGCGTTGCTCGCGTTGATGATGTTGCAAGCTGCTCGTCTGCCCGCGCGCACTCTGGCAGACGGCACGCTCGCCGTGCTCGCCGAACAGAATCGCGCGCTCTGGGATCAGAAACTGATCGGACTCGCCATGCGTCACTTCGGTGCGTCAGCCGCGGGCGAGACGATCACCACCTACCATCTCCAGGCCGAGATCGCAGCAGTTCATGCAACGGCGGCGAGCGATGAGGCCACTGATTGGGAAAAGCTCGTCGAACTCTACGACGATCTCTACAAACTCGAACCGACGCCGATCGTCCTCCTTAATCGTGCGATCGCTATCTCGCGTTGCCGCGGCCCGCACGCTGGTCTGACGGCGCTCGAAGCCATCGACGCGCATCAATCCCTGCGGAATTATCACCTCTTGCCCGCAGTTGCAGCCGAGTTATGGAAACAAGCCGGCGACACCCAACGCGCCGCCCAAGCCTACGAGCGCGCCCTCGCCTGCCCCTGCAGCGCCCCCGAACGCGCCTTCCTCGAGCACCAGCTCCAGCGACTGCGCCGGCAGGGGGACGCGACGCGGGACGCGGTGACGCGGGGACGCGGGGACGCGGGGACGCGGGGACGCGGGGACGCGGGGACGCGGCACGTGGTGACGCGCGGACGCGGGGACGCGGGGACGCGGTGACGCGGGGATGCGGGGACCCGGGACCCGGGGACGCGAGGATGGGGCGACTCTCTTGTACGCTTCGCTCGTTCTCCGCATCTCCCCTTCACCGCGTCACCGCGTCACCCCTTCACCGCGTCACCGCGTCACCCCGGCGTGTCTCGTCCAATCTTCTGCTTTCCGAAACTGGGCGGAATGTGCTAAGAAGAGTCGCACCTAAAACCCAACAAGCCGAGGAACCCAATGCAACCTGTAAAAGCGACTCGTTCATTGCTCAGTTTTGTATGCGCACTTCTTTGCGCCGTGATTCTAAGCAGTTGCCAGCCCGGAACTTCGCCAACCAACAGCACCACGAACTCCAGCGGCACCGGCGAACCGCGCCGGCTCGCGTTCGTGCCCAATAATGCTTCCGATTTCTGGGTCATCGCTCGTAAAGGAACCGAGAAAGCGGAGAAGGAGATCCCCGGCATCAGGGTCGACTTCCGGATCCCGGCCGACGGCACCGCTGCCGAACAACAACGTATCATCGACGACCTGCTCGCAAAGGGCATCAACGGCATCGCGATCAGCCCGGTCGATCCGGCAAACCAAACAGCAATGCTCGATCGCGCCGCGGCCCAGGCAGTCATCGTCACACAAGACAGCGACGCGCCCACCAGCAAACGCGAATGTTACATCGGTACTGACAACGTCGCCGCCGGACGCCAGGCAGGCGAACTGCTGAAGGAAGCACTGCCGCAAGGCGGTAAGGTGATGGTCTTCGTCGGCACGCTCGACGCCGCGAACGCGCAGCAACGACACCAGGGTTTGAAAGAAGCCATCGCCGGTTCGAACATCGAGATTATCAATGTCCGCACCGACAACACCGACCGTGTGCGCGCGAAAGCAAATGCCGCTGACACGCTCGTGACCAACCCGGACGTCGTCGGAATGGTGGGACTGTGGTCCTACAATGGACCGGCAATTCTCAGCGCCGTTAAAGAAGCAAACAAGACCGACAAAGTGAAGATCATCGCGTTTGACGAAGAAGACGAAACGTTGAGCGGTGTCAAAGACGGTTCCATCTACGCGACGGTCGTGCAGCAGCCGTTTGAGTTTGGCTACCAGTCAATCGTGATGATGGCGAAGATTCTCAACGGCGATAAGTCCGGCATTCCGGCCAGCAAGCAAATCTTTGTGCCAACGCTCGCCATAAAGAGAGCCGACGTCGACGCGTTCATTACCAAGATCAACACGCTTCGCGGCCGCAGTTGATGAACAACACTCCACTTTTCGAAATGGAGGGAATCAGTAAACGGTTCCCGGGGGTTGTTGCGCTCGATCAGGTAAGCCTCAGCGTCGGCGAAGGCGAAGTTGTCGCACTAATCGGCGAAAACGGCGCCGGCAAGTCGACGCTGATGAACATCCTGGGCGGCGCAATCGCTCGCAACGACGGCACGATCAAGATCAAAGGCGCGCCCGTCGAGATCAACTCGCCTCGCGATGCCGCCTCCTACGGCATCGAATTCATTCACCAGGAACTGAGCGTCCTCGACAATCTCGACGTTGCCGCCAATATCTTTCTTCGTCGCGAACCAACCTTCGGCGGGCCGCTGAAGTTGATCGATCGCCGGCGCATCTACAAGGAAGCAGAGGTGCTGGTCCGTAAACTCGGACTCGATATCACGAGCCGTACACCGCTAAGTCAACTCTCAATCGCGCAACAACAGCTCGTCGAGATCGCGCGCGCACTCAGCGCCGGCGCTCGGATCATCATCATGGACGAGCCGACGTCGAGTTTGACGTTGACTGAAACTCGCCGGTTGTTGGACATCGTGCACGACCTGAAGAAACAGAACGTCAGCATCATCTACATTTCACATCGACTCCATGAGGTGGAAGAGATTGCGGATCGTGCTGTAGTCCTGCGTGACGGGAAAAACGCCGGGGAGCTTCAGCGGAGCGAGATCAATCACGAGCGCATGGTACGAATGATGGTCGGGCGCGACTTGAAAGAGTTTTTTACAGGCGCGTCGGAATCAGTTTCAAAGGTAGATGGCGAAGGGTTTGCCGTGCGACGTTTGCGCACGTTGCGTTATCCGAAAAATAACCTTTCGTTCGGCGTCGCGCGTGGCGAAGTGTTGGGTTTCGCCGGATTGGTCGGCGCCGGACGCTCGGAGATGGCCCGCGCGCTATTCGGTGTCGAAGAGGCCCACGAGACTGAAGTCGAACTCGACGGCCAGGCTCTGCGCATCAATGGTCCACGAGACGCGATCTCGCATGGCATCTATCTCATACCGGAAGATCGACGCCAGTCAGGCCTAATCGTCGACTTCAACGTGCGAGAAAATATTTCGCTCCCAAACCTTGATGCTTACGCGTCGGCGAAGTTGATCAACTTCGCGAAAGAAAAGAAGGCCGCCGTCGAAGCCTGCAAGTCAATCAACATCAAGACTCCGACGCCCGAGATGCGTGCCGCAAACCTGAGCGGCGGCAACCAACAGAAAGTCGTGCTCGCCAGGTGGCTCACATTCTCGCCGCGAGTGCTAATCTTTGACGAACCAACCCGCGGCATCGACGTCGGCGCCAAAGCAGAGATTTATCAGCTCATTCGCAAGCTTGCTGCAAACGGCGTTTCGGTGATCGTGATCAGCAGTGAAATGGAAGAGGTGCTTGGCATCAGCGATCGCATCGCCGTGATGCACGAGGGCCGGTTAACCGGAATTCTTGAACGTTCACAGTTCAGCGAAGAGGCCGTGATGCGTCTGGCCACCGGCACTGAAGGGTAATCGCTTATGAAAAAAGAGCTCGGAATATTCGTACTGCTCGTTGTTCTCTGCATCATCACGTCTCTCATCAATCCGAACTTTCTGGCCGTCATCAACTTGCAGAACCTTGCGCGGCAGATCGGCGCGTTCGGCATCTTTAGTATCGGACTGGGACTCGTGATCATCACCGGCGGTATTGAACTCTCGGTCGGATCGATGATGGGACTGCTCGGCGTCCTGCTGTCGATGATGTTGACGCAGTGGGGCTTCCCAATCGGCATCGCGTTGCTCGCGTTAATAGGCGTGGCGATGCTCCTGGGCCTGGGCCATGGGCTGCTGATCACGCGTCTGAACATGCAGCCGTTTATCGTCACTTTGTGCGGGTTGTTGTTCTATCGCGGTATCGCGCGGTTCGTTTCGAATGACGAAACGAAGGGGTTTGGAACGGTTGCCGGTCTCGATTTTCTTCGCTTCCTCGCGAATGGGAACCTGGCGGGGATACCGATGCCGTTCGTGCTGCTGATTATCATTGCCGCGATCACGTGGGTGGTGTTGCATCGCTCCGTTTACGGGCGATATTTGTTTGCGACAGGACGTAATCCTGAGGCAGCGCGTTACGCCGGTATCGATACCAAAAACATCGTCGCGCTCACCTACGTGATCTGCGGTGCTTTGACGGCGATCTCCGGAATTATTTTCGCCTTCTACACAAACTCAGTTTCGCCCGCGAACCACGGCAATGCGTACGAACTTTACGGTATTGCAGCGGCGGTGCTCGGGGGTTGTTCGTTGCGTGGCGGCGAGGGATCGGTGATCGGCATCGTGATCGGAACTGCGTTGTTACAGGTGTTGCGCAATCTCGTTAACCTGCTCGAAATTCCGAGTTCGCTCGATTTTGCAGTCATGGGCGCGGTGATTCTGGTCGGCGTGATGGCAGACCAGATCTTTACCGAGCGACGGAACCGGCGGCAGATCGCGATGATGCGTGAGATGAGCGCTCGTGAAGCCCAATCCAGTTAGGTTCGGTGTGGAGAAAAACATGAAAATGATCCGTGTGATTTCATCTGTTGTGCTATTGGCTTTATGCGTGGTTCTTGCGCATGCGCAGAAAATCGATCTTTACACGCTGAAGAACCGGAATGGCATGGAAGTGAAAATCATTAACTTCGGCGGGACCGTCACATCGATCAGTGTGCCGGATCGGAGTGGCAAGTTTGCCGACGTGGTGCTGGGCTTTAATAATGTCGACGACTACCTTAAACCGCATCCGAGCTTCGGCACCGCGATTGGACGCTTCGGCAACCGCATCGCCAAAGGGCGATTTACGTTGAACGGGGTCGAGTACAAGTTGGCCGTCAATAACGGCGAGAACCATCTACACGGCGGGATCAAGGGTTTCGACGACGTGTTCTGGACGGCGGAGGAAGTCAAGACGATTGATGGTCCAGCAGTGCGGCTGTCGTATCTCAGTAAAGACGGTGAAGAAGGATATCCGGGAAATCTTCAGGTGACGATGGTTTATACGCTTACCGAGCGGAATGAGTTGAAGATCGACTACACCGCGACGACGGACAAAGACACCGTCGTGAACCTGACTCACCATTCGTATTTCAACCTCGCCGGCGAAGGCAATGGCGACATACTCAAGCACCGTCTCAAGTTGAATGCCGCTCGGTTTACTCCGACGGATGCGGGATCGATTCCGACTGGCGAACTGCGAAGCGTTAAGGGTACGCCGTTCGATTTTTTAATGCCGCACGCGATTGGCGAACGTATCAATCAGGACGATGAGCAACTAAAGTTTGGCGGTGGTTACGATCACAATTACGTGATCAATGGGCGGATGGGTGTGTTGCGTCAGGCTGCGGTGGTGACTGACCCGTCGTCGGGACGGGTGATGGAAGTATGGACCACCGAACCGGGCGTGCAGCTCTACACGGGCAACTTCCTCGACGGCACGTTAACTGGAAAATCAGGCAAAACGTATCAGAAACGTTCCGGCTTCTGCCTGGAGACCCAGCACTACCCCGACTCGCCCAACAAACCCAACTTCCCGACCACCACGTTGAAGAAAGGCGCCACCTTCAAATCAACAACCATCTACCGCTTCTCAGCGCGGTAGACTCATACGATTCGCGTCTCCGCCGAACTCCAAGTTAACGCTCGGGTTTTCCACGTGCGTTGACATTACTGTCGACACCGGTTTACTTCTGGCGATTATTTATCGCTTGGTCTTCAGGTGAAAGGCGCGCTCGCCGGCGGGAATGGCGATGCGGAGGAAGTTGGCCCGAGGGGGGAGGGGGCAGGTCGCGAAGGGGGTGAAGGCGCAGGGTGGGTTCTCGGCGCGGTTGAAGTCCAGAATGACTTTCCCGTCCTTCGGAAGATCCGCGTAGAGAAAACGTCCCGCGCCGTACGTCGTCTTGCCTGCCGTCTGATCGCGAAAGATGATGAACAACTCTTCCGCGCCCTCCTCAACAACGGGTAATAACGTGTGAGTACTGCCGTTCAAACTGAAAGTGAGAACACCAGGTGACTTCATCTTCAACTGATCGCCAAGCACATTCGCGATCATCATCTCTTTCGGCTCATCATACGGCGTGAACGACGCAACAACGCGATACGACTCCCGCGCCGGAAACCATTCCAGCCCCTTGAACTCACGCAGCGCCTGACTGTTCTTGTCTTTCACTCGCAACCCATAACGCTCCCCACGCTTAATCACACTCAACGTCAACGATCCCACGCGAAACGGCCCCGGCGGATCTTCACCATCAAAACGCATCTCATAACTCTCAACCGCATTGCCGCGTTCATCGTTCACCTTCACGCCGCCAGCAACCTTCAACGTCACCACTCCACCAACCAGCTCGAGCGTCCCAATCCGCTCCGGCGCCGAGCCATCAGGCAGAACGATATTCATCCCCTTCCCGGTACCGAAACTG
>JAICGQ010000152.1 GCA_025923035.1 Pyrinomonadaceae bacterium
ACTCATATCAACAACAAAGTAGCTTGGCCCTCTGAACGAATTGCGGCCGATGCCCGGAGGCGCGACGGTGTTGTTAGGTTGATCGAACACAGTGAAAAACGGAGCACCGCCGCCCGGGAAGTTGCTTCCGGTGATGAACGCATCGTCAGATGTATCGAGTGAAGTTGGCCCACTGTAACCTTGCGGCCGCACCGGGCAAAGCTGTGGACCTCCGGGTGTGCTCGTGCAACCGCCAACTACTGGAGTGAACGGAAATCCGGTTCGCGCCGTAACGAGCGTTGCAACTTCAAACCCGCCCAACACTTTACCGACGAAATCGTGTCGTGTGCGGAAGAACGGTAGCTCGTACATAGCCGACAGATTGAAAAAATGTTTGACGTCGAAGTCCGATGGACCACGCTCGGTGCGATTGTCCTGCGGGAACGTTTGATTGGTGACGAAGCCCGGTCCCTCGTACGACAACTGGTCGATACTCTTGCTCCAGCGATAATTAGCCTGGAGTTGCAATCCGTCTGAAAAACGGCGCACCAGGTTCAGATTTAGTGCGTTGTAATTCGAGTTCACGTCCGGCGTGGAAAAGAACACCTGGAAGAACGCAGGGTTGTTCTGGAATAGGAAGTTCTGATTGACGAGGCGAATGAGTTTGTGACCAGCACTGCCTTGATAACCGATGGTGGCGGTCAACTTCGCCGGTAACTCCTGTTGTATATCGAGGGAGTAGGTATACGCGTACGGGTTGGGTAATTCCAGAGGCGCGCCCCAGATCTCCACTGAACCACTATTTGGTCCCCCAGTAGCCGGGTTTATCCCTCCGCCCAGCGCGGGATTTCGCGGATAACTGTTGACCGAACTGCTCGATCCCAATGCGTAAAGTATCTGTCCGCCTGCGAATGGACTGCCGAAATCGGTCGGGGCAGTGCCACAGCAAATATTGAAACGACCGAAGAACGGCGGATTGCCGCGAACGTTCGCTAACGGCGCAACTGGAATACGGTTGTATGCGATACCGAAGCCGCCGCGGATCACCGTCGTCTCCATTGTTTCACTGCCCAAGCCGAGGAACCGCATCCGCGGACTGTAAGCAAAACCGACGCGTGGCGCGAAATTGTTTCTGTCCGGTTCGTAAAGTTCGTCGACGGTCCTCACCTGCGAGTCAACGAGTCCGTTTGGGCCAAAAAACAAATTGCTCAGGCGTTCATCTTTTTCCTTCAGCGGCGAGTAGTATTCGTAACGCAGACCGAGGTTCAGCGTGAAGTTGCGCCGTACCTTCCAGTCGTCCTGTACGAAGAAGCCGTAGTAGTTCGTGCTGAAGTAACGTTGCGCGTCCGCCGGGTCACCAGTCCGCACATCGGCGTTGATGGCTTCAAAGATCGGGGTGTCGTTAGCGAGATTGAAAAGACCGCTGAAGGAGTAAAGCGGGCGCGAACCTCCCGACGAATCGCTGTTGTCCTGCTCGATGCGGAACGCGCCGCCGAATTTGAACCCGTGGTTGCCAATTACTTTGGTTAGCGTGTCGCTAAACTCGAAGATATTCTGCGCCAAAATGCCTGGCGTGTTCTCGCTTCGGTCGGCGCCAAACCGGATGCGGTCGAACGGCAGACCTTCGACCTCCACACGCGGGATGCCGAAATTGACGTTGCTGGAATCGCGCTGCTGGTCCACTGAGAAGCGCGTTGCGTTGAAACGTGCTTCATTCAACGTTGTCGCTGAAATGATTCGGCGGTAAACGATAGTGCCGGAAGTGTTCAGCGGTTTGAAAGGAAGGTCTGCCATTGGACGGCTCTTCCCTCCGCTATCGGCATTGAAGTTGTTTTGTTTAGTGATGTACGTGCTCAGAGTCAGACTGTCTTTCGTGGTGCGGAGGAAATCGAGACGAACGTTGTACTGGTTGCCACGAGTGAAACCCGGCAGAGAAAACTGAATCTCCTGAATATCGGGAATACCATCGAACCCGCCGCCGGTTGGATTGCCGAGCGAAACATACTGGCCCAACGATCCTGTGGGTGAGCCGATGTCCAGGCCACCGGGCACGACGCGGCAGCGAGTCAGATCGTTGCCAAAGACCGCACAGCTTGGCGTGAAAACTGTGATGATGCGCGGCGTGATCCCCTGGGAAGACAGAATTCCGGCAGTAACACCATTGGGACGAAGTTGTTGCACGAGTGCTCGATATTCAGGTGTTTCTACAAAGGCCCGGCCAACTCCAGTGTTGGAGTTACGCAACCCCTCGTAAGAAAAGAAGATGAACGACTTGTTTCGGCCGCCAATTGTCGCCGGACCACCTTCGCCAAAGCGCGGGAAATAAAGTGGTCCACCAATACTGCCGCCAAACTGGCGGATGTAGTCGTTGACGCGAGCGGGTGGCGCGTTTGGTCCACCGAATTTATTGAACGCATTAAACTTCGGCGAGTTGTACTTGAAGAACGCGGAGCCATGAACGTCGTTTGCGCCGCCCTGGGAAACAACTTTGACTTGCGCGCCGGAGTTGCGACCATCTTCCGCTGAATAAGTTGCGGAAAGCACTTGAACCTCTTTGACCGATTCCTGGTTGGGCGTGACGAGCGCCGCGCCGCCCCAGTTGAAACTATTAACGCTCACGCCGTCGATCGTGTAACTGTTCGCGGAAAGACGCTGGCCGTTTGCGACAATCTGCACCTGGTTTTCGGTTTGGAAGATTGAGTTGTTCGATCCACCTGGGCCGGTCGTGTTCGGAAGATTAACTGCCTGTCCATTGCTTGCGCGCGCTCCGTCACCAAAGATGCCGGGCGTCAGACGGACTAGCTCGTAAGGATCACGTCCGACTTGTGGTAGCCCCCGAATCTCTCTAGTAGACAGTGCTCGCGAAACGTTTGCGTTCTCAGTTTGAATTGCCTGTCCGGTTTCCTCAGTGACCGTCACTGTCTCCGCCACTTCACCGGCCGTCAGCAGCACGTCGAGACCTCGCGTGTCTTCTGCATTGATGACGACGTTCTCGAACGACTGTTTCTTGAAGCCGCTTTTCTCGACCACAAGTAAATACGTGCCCGGCGGCAGTCCGGTGATGCGATAGAAGCCGTCGCCGCTGGTCTGTGTCGTTTGTTTCGCGGCGGTTTCCTTGTTGGTGAGCGTCACTGTGGCGTCGGGGACGAGTGCGCCCGATGAATCCGTGACCGTTCCCTGAATTCCGGCTCTGAATTGGGCGTTGGCAGAAATGAGTGGCAACAAAATAAAAAGCCCGCAGACGAGAGCGCGGGCTGAGAACGTTACTAGCCTGAACATCAAATGTCCTCCTTGGCGACCGATGGACCAATGGAAACTTTTTAGAGGGGGATTTCCGATGTGGGGGGACTTGTAATTGCATAAGTATCATCGAAGTCAGAAAACTTCAATAGATATGATCAAGATCCGTGTTGATAGGTGACTACGCTCGTCAATGACGCGTATCAGAGAAGTACACAAGGGTATGGAGTTTTTGAATATGCAACACACGAATGGAGAGGCAAACGTCTGGAAAGGGCTCGTGGCGGGGCTGGCGGGTGGACTGGTCGCTTCGTGGACCATGAACCAGTTTCAGGCGGCGTGGACGCGAGTCGCAGAAGGCTTCGAGAAACCGCACGGGGCGCAGTCGATGCAACCGAGTGAAGGACCAAATCCGAATGAACTGCCTGCGCACCAGGCGGGGAATCAACAAGAGAAAGAGCATCAGGACGATGCGACTGTCGAAACGGCGAAGGTCATTTCGAAAAATGTCTTCGGTCACGAGCTGACAGAGAGCGAGAAGAAACCGGCAGGCGCGGCGGTCCACTATGCGTTTGGCACGGCGACGGGTGGATTGTACGGAGCGATGGCGGAGGTTGCGCCGCAGGTTACGGCGGGCGCGGGTATTCCGTTTGGCGCGGTATTCTGGGTCGTGGCCGATGAAGTCACCGTTCCGGCGCTTGGACTCGCCAAAGGACCAACGGCATATCCTGTTTCAACGCACGTTTATGCGCTGGCGTCACATCTCGTTTACGGTTTGACAGCGGAGTTGGGCCGGCGCGCCGTGCGCCACGTGCTGTGAGGCAAGATTATCAAAGGTCTCTTCGCTTAGGCGCTCAGTGACATAGGCCAGAGGCCGAACGGAGGGGCGCAGCCCTGCCTCGCGTCAGGCGAGCCGCAGCTCAACTGCCGATTGCGTTTATGAGGCAAGGTTCTCAAAGGGCTCTTCGCTTCGACTCTGCCGTCGTACGTGAGGCGAGGCTCTGCCACGCCGTCAGCGTAAGCTTGATAAAACGGGCTTGGCCCCTCGTTCGGGCTTGGCCCATGTTGGTAACTAGAGGAGCAGGAGACGCGGATGAGTAGCCTCACTTTCTTCTGTGATCTGGCAGAAGCAACTACACCGCTCCCGCACTTTTGGGAACACACTGTCGGCAGCGATCACGCGCCGATGGCGCTGCGCGCCGACTGGCAGGCCCAGTTACAACGAGCTCATCGCGAGTTGGGTTTTCGGCACGTCCGTTTTCACGGTCTGCTGTCCGACGACTTTCGCCTCGTCGTTCGCGACGGAAACAAACACTTCTACTCCTTCTTCAATTGCGATCAAGTCTTCGACTTCCTGCTTTCGATCGACATGCGGCCGTTCGTCGAGTTGAGCTTCATGCCCAACGCCCTCGCCTCCGGTGCGAAGACCGTCTTCGGCTACGAGGGGAACATCACGCCGCCTCGCGATTACAAACAGTGGTCCAAGTTGATCGACGCCGTGGTGTCACACTGCTCAGATCGCTACGGCAGGAAAGAAGTATGCGAATGGTTTTTCGAAGTGTGGAACGAGCCCAACCTGAGTGCCTTCTGGGCCGGCACGCAACGCGATTACTTCAAGCTCTATCGCCACACCGCGGCAGCGATAAAAAACATCGACCCGTCGTTCAGAGTCGGTGGTCCGGCGACCGCGAAGAGTGAGTGGATCGAAGAGTTTGTCGGGTTTTGCGACCGCAACGAAGTCCCCGCCGACTTCATCACCACGCACTACTATCCAAACGACGGCTACGAAAAAGTAAAAGACACAGAGGCGCAGCTATTCAAAAGTCAGCGGGGAATCATGCGCCAGGTTGCGGAAGACACAAAGCGTTACGCTGCCGGCCGTCCCGTTTATTACACCGAATGGAACGCCTCGTCGGACCAACGAAATCCGCTTCACGACGAGCCGTACAACGCAGCTTTCGTGGCGTCAACGGTGATGGAAGCAAACGGGCTCGTTGAAGGTTACAGTTTCTGGACCTTCACCGACATATTTGAAGAGCACTATCTCCCGTCCACGCCTTTTCACGGCGGCTTTGGCTTGTTGACGCTGCACGGGATTCCGAAGCCGTCGTATCGCACGTTCGAGATTCTTCACGACCTGGGAAACGAACAATCGCTCGTCGACGGGCTGCACGAGACCGTCGATTGTTCGTTGGTCCAGAAAGACTCGAGCCTGACGATTCTGCTGACGAACCACACAACGCCGGGCCATTCGATCGAAACTGAGCAGCTCGAGATCCGCCTGGATAACGCACGCGAGCCGGTTGCGGCCTCGATCAGACGTATCGATGAAGATCATGCGAATCCGAAACGGTTGTGGGTCGATATGGGCCAACCTGAACACTTGAACCGCAAACAGTTGGACCAGTTGGAGGAAGCGTCCGGATTAGTAAGCGAACCGCAGCGATTCAAGTACGCCGGTGGTGTGTTGACGCTTAAAACCAACCTGCCGCCTCACGCTGTGGCGGCGATCACGGTAGAATTCAAACCACGCACAAACTCATGAAGGTACTCGAACCCTCGCTAAACGACGAAGATCTGAACCGGCTCGAACGCGACACGTTCAAGTATTTCGCGTCTGAAATAAACCTCGAAAACGGTCTCGTCGCTGACAACACACGCGTCGATTCGCCATCGTCGATCGCCGTCATCGGGTTCGCACTCACCGCATATCCGATCGCCGTCGAACGGAAGTACATGACGCGATCGGAAGCAGTGAAGCGTGCGCTGGTGAGTCTGCGGTTTTTCAATGATGGACCACAGGGACCGCACGCCGAAGCAATCGGCTATCACGGTTTCTACTATCACTTTCTCGACATGAAAACCGGGCGGCGTTACGGCAACTCCGAGATTTCGACCATCGACAGCGCGTACCTAATTGCCGGCGCCCTGACCGCTGCGGAGTATTTCAATCGCGACAGGAAAGACGAACGTGAGTTACGAAAACTCGCGGAAACGCTGTATCACCGCGCCGATTGGCAGTGGGCGCAGCACAAAGGGTTGACCGTTACGCATGGTTGGCGACCAAAGACGAAGTTCATCAAGTATCGTTGGGCCGGCTATAGTGAAGCACTGATTCTCTACATCCTTGGTCTTGCTTCGCCAACGTACCCGCTTCCGGAAGAGAGTTATCGCGCATGGACCAGGACTTATAACTGGAAGCGCATTTACGGTCATGAGTTTCTCTATGCGGGGCCGCTCTTCATCCATCATCTCTCGCACGTGTGGATCGACTTCCGCGGTATTCAGGACGAGTACATGCGCGGCAAAGCGATCAACTATTTCGAAAACAGTCGCCGCGCGGTTTATGTGCAGCAGCAGTATGCGATGCGTAATCCGAAGAAATTCGTCGGTTACGACCGGTTCTGCTGGGGGATCACGGCGAGTGATGGACCTGGACCGGCAGTGCGGAGTGTGAATGGACGGAAGATCAAGTTTCACGCGTATCTTGCTCGCGGGGTGCCTCACGGTCCGGATGATGGAACGTTGTCGCCGTGGGCCGTCGCAGCATCGTTGCCGTTCGCGCCTGAAGTGGTCCTGCCGACGCTGCATCGCATCAACGAAGACTATCCCGATATCACCAGCAAGTACGGATTCAAGTGTAGTTACAATCCGACGTTCCGCTCGCAGAAACAGAAGGGTTGGGTCTCCCAAGGGTACTACGGCCTCGATCAGGGCCCGATCGTGATGATGATCGAAAACTATCGCTCCGGTCTGATCTGGCGCATCATGCGTCGCTGTCCGTATATCGTCGACGGCCTGCGCCGCGCGGGATTCAGTGGCGGTTGGTTAGGGCGCAAATAACTTAACGCCGATTTGTCGGATACAATAACGACATGCCCGCGTTGTCGGATCGCAAATGGACGGGTTACCTCCTAGCCGGGTTGAGTGTGGGCGCGCTGACGCTGATCCTTAAACTGCTCGGCGGTCACGTTAATGCGACCACTGTTTCGCTCGCGCTGCTGCTGAACGTTCTGTTCATCGCCACTCGCTGGGGGAGCCTGCCGGCATTGCTCGCCTCGGTCCTCGCGATGCTGTGTTTCAACTTTTTCTTTCTGCCGCCGTCGGGCACGTTCAATATCGCTGCCACCGACAACTGGATCGCGTTAATCGCTTTCCTGATCACAGCGGTGACCGCCGGACAACTCTCCGCGAGCGTGAAGAAACGCGCCGAAGAGGCGGAATCGGGAAAGCGCGAGATTGGCCGGTTGTACGCGGAGCTGCGGGAAGCGTTTGAGCGCGCCAGTCACGCTGAAGCTTTGCGGCAGAGCGAAAAGCTGAAATCCGCCCTGCTCGACGCCGTCACGCACGATTTACGCACGCCATTAACTTCGATCAAAGCTTCAATCACCACACTGCTTGACGAAGTACGTGGCGATCCGCCGTTGACTCTCGATGGCGAGTCGCGCCTCGAGATGATGGAAGTGATCGACGAAGAGAGCGATCGTCTGAACCGCTTCATCAACGGGCTCATCGAACTCGCACGCATCGAAGCGGGCGAATTGCAATTGCGACGCCGCTGGGGAGTTGTCGACGAGATCATCTCCGCCGCACTCACACGGGCCGAACCGATCATGCGACAGCATCGAATCGAACTCGAGGTCGAGCAGGAGTTGCCGGGCGTGCGAGTCGATGAGAGTGCCGTCAGCGAAGTTGTTTACACGCTGATCGACAACGCGGTGAAATACTCGGCCCAGGGCTCACGCATTCGCATCTCAGCACAGCGCGCCGGCAATGACCTGATCCAGATGAGCGTCGAAGACGAAGGACGAGGCGTTGCCCCCGACTTGCGCGAACGGGTGTTCGACAAGTTCTTCCGCGCGACTCGCGACGGCGACGTTAGCACGACGCAACCGACAGGCACGGGCATGGGGCTAGCGATTGCAAAAGGCATAGTCGAGGCGCATGGAGGCAAGATTTGGATCGAGTCGGCAAAAGGCGGAAAGGGAACGCGCGTGGTTTTCACGTTGCCGATCGGCGATGACGAGGTCGTTGCCGAACCTCAATATTCGTTGTCCGAAAGAGCATGAACGATAGACCACGAATACTGGTCGTCGACGACGAACCGCAACTGACGCGCGTTCTGCGAACGGGCCTGACCTCACGCGGTTACGACGTGCGCGCCGCTGCTGATGGATTGTCAGGATTTGAAACGTTCAGCGACTGGCATCCGGATCTCGTGATTACCGATCTGGCGATGCCGAATGTCGATGGACTCGAACTGTGCCGTCGCCTGCGTGCGATCTCGCAAGTCCCGATCATCGTGTTGTCTGCGAAAGGCGAGGAGAGGACGAAAGTGGAAGCGCTGGATCTCGGCGCTGACGATTTCGTCACCAAACCTTTTGGCATCGACGAACTGCTCGCGCGCGTGCGTGCGTCACTGCGTCGTTCCAGCGCGCAAACGAAGACCGAACCTGCGCCCACGATCCTCGACTCGGGCGACTTTCATATCGATCTAGAATCGCGCAAAGTCACAGTTCGCAGCTCCGAAGTGCATCTCACGCCGAAGGAATTCGATCTGCTGGTCTACTTCATGAAGCACGCCGGCAAAGTGTTAACGCATCGTACGTTGCTCGCGGCTATCTGGGGCGGCGATTACGTCGAACAGGATCAGTACCTGCGTGTGTTTGTCGGAAACCTGCGGAAGAAACTTGAAAAGGAAGTATCCGGTCAGAACTACATCGTCACCGAGCCGTGGGTCGGATATCGCTTCGTGCCCGAATCCGGAGCCACGCCCTCGTGAGTCACGACTTCTTCGAATATCTCTTTAACATCTCGGTTAACGCCGGAGAGAAGCGATGTAGTTTTTCAGATGTTTCGACTGGCGGGACGCCGTGACGAACTGAATTTCCGATCAAAAGACAGAACAATCGATCTTCAGCAAACGCCAGCATCCCGTAGGTTGACGGTCGTTTCCTTTGGGCCATCGCCAAAAGTTCCTGTGCGGAACGCTTGTCTTCTGTTTCAAGTAAAAATACGCGGAGATTTTGGCTAAATGGCATGGGCTCCGGAGTCGCCTTAAATTCTCCATGGACAGCTGCTCCCGCTAAAAGTGCGCCAACTGTTGCGCCGACGATCATTCCAAATCTCACTGTTCTCTCCTCTGGAACATCGACAGTTGCTGGACCTCCCCAAGCTTATAATCTTTTTACGGACTCTTTACACCTTTTTTATAAATAAGGTCGTAACCTTCCTTTGTTGACAATTTGTCTGCCGAGGCCGTTGGCGGATGCGGCGCGTGAGCGCCGGCATCGAGAACGACGGCGCGGGGGAACCAACTAAGTCTCGCTAAACACGAGATGGGGGCGAATCGTGGGAATCACGTAAGACACTTCCTGTCTGAGCCCGTCAGCTAACCTCGCAGGCTATGGGAAGGACACGAAAACACCTTTGGAAAAGGCGCGAAGCGTGTGCTTCGCGCCTTTCTGTTTTTAGGCATGGTTGCGATTTACAAATCACCGGGAATTTTTTCGACGTGGAAGAGCCGCGGAGCTGTGTTTGGTCTGTTTGGAGGACTCGCGGCGCCAATCCTGGGCTCAGTGTTCACAGCGATTTCGTGGTTCATCGATTCATCGTGGCACGGCGTGTCTTTGCGAAGCATAGGCACATCATTGTTTGTGATGGCGATCCCGCTTCTCGCCGTTGGAGCGCATTGCCTCGATCTACTGGATAACGACTAAGCATGGCGACGGCGATCAAGCGGTTACTCGTTGGCAGAGCACTCAGGACGGAGCAGGCGGCGCACGAGAGACTTACGAAGAAGACCGCGCTGGCAGTTTTCTCGTCCGATGCACTCTCGTCAACTGCATACGCAACTGAGGAGATCCTGCTGGTGCTTGCAGTGGCTGCGGCGGCCACCGCGAGCGGATCTTTCAGTTACGTCATTCCGATCTCGATCGGGATCGCGATCCTGTTGGCGATCGTCGCCACGAGTTATCGCCAAACGATTCACGCCTATCCTTCCGGCGGCGGTGCTTACATCGTCGCCAAAGACAATCTTGGCACAACTCCCGGTTTGATTGCGGGCGCTTCGCTTCTCGTCGATTACGTCCTGACGGTGTCGGTGTCGATTGCTGCGGGCGTGGCGGCGATCACGTCGGCGGTGCAGGGAACACGCTACGCCTGGTTAAGCGATCAGAAGGTCATATTGTGTTTGATATTCATCGGCTTCATCGCGATCGCGAACCTGCGCGGTGTGCGCGAGTCGGGCGCGCTCTTCGCAACGCCGACGTACGTGTTCGTCGTGAGTTTCTTACTCATGATCGTCTTTGGGTTTTTCCATTATTTTCTTTATGGCGGGACAGCTGCGCTCCCAACCGAAGAAGAACTCAAGACAGCCGAGGGTTACAGTCTCCAACCGTTAACGTTGTTCCTGTTGCTCGGCGCTTTTTCAAACGGTTGCGCCGCGCTCACCGGAATCGAGGCAATCTCAAACGGCGTGCAGGCTTTCAAAAAGCCCGAGGCGCGTAATGCAGCGACGACCCTCGTCTGGATGGCCGCCCTCTTGACTGTAATGTTCCTCGGCACGAGCGTGATGGCCTGGCTCTATCACGTGCATCCGAAACAGAGCGAGACTGTGATTTCGCAGTTTGCGCGAATCATGTTTACGGGTTCGCTGGGATGGTTTTATTACGTGGTCCAGGCCGCGACGGCGTCGATCCTTGTGCTTGCGGCTAACACAGCGTTCGCCGACTTCCCGCGGTTGTCGAGTCTGTTGGCGCGCGATCGTTTTCTGCC
>JAICGQ010000153.1 GCA_025923035.1 Pyrinomonadaceae bacterium
CATCCTTCATTTCCCGAAGCGGAAGTGAAGTTGGCCCAGGAAAACACGATCCAGCAGATTCGTGCGGGCCGCGCCGACCCGGGCTTCCTCGTCAACGAACGTCTTCAGAAAGCTATTTACGGCGATCATCCGTACGGCTTCGTCGTCGCCGATGAGAAGTCGATCAATGCGTTGACGCGAGCAGACCTCCGCGCGTTTGTGACCAAGTACTACATCCCGAACACCGCGCACCTGATCGTCGTCGGCGATATCGACGTCGACAAGACGTTCGCGGAGATCGAAAAAGCGTTTGGCAGTTGGAAGAGCGGCGCCGCGCCGCCCGACGAAAACCCGCCAGTGCCGAAACGTGACAAACGTCACATCTATTTCGTGAACCGCCCCGGCTCAATTCAGTCGGCGATCTACATCGGCAACGTCACGATTCCGCGCAAAGACAAAGATTACTTCGCAATACGCACGGCCGACACGATCTACGGCGGATCGTTCTACTCTCGACTGACGCGCAACATTCGCGAGTCGAAGGGTTACACCTATTCGCCGTTCAGCTCGTCGAATACACGTGCAAAGACGGGCGCGTTTTTTGCCGGCGCGTTCGTGCGTAACGAAGTCACTGGTCCAACACTGCTGGAGATCTTCTATGAGTTGGACCGCATGCGCGTGCTTCCGGTTACCGACGAGGAATTGAGCGCCGCGAAGGAATACAGCACCGGCAACTTCTCGGTGGAACTCGCGAGCCAGTTTGGTCTCGCCGGGCGCATCAACTCGGTCTACACCTACGATCTCGACAAGAGTTTCATCAACGACTTCCGGCCCAGGATCGAAGCCTTGACGACTGCCGACATTCAAAAAGCAGCGGCCAAATACTTCGACACTTATCGCGCCGCGATCGTGATCGTCGGCGATTGGGAGAAGGTGAAGGACCAGGTGACGCCGTTCGGAGAGGTGACCATTTACGACTCCGAGGGCAATGTGGTTACGAAACCCTCCACAGATTGAGCAGATCTGTGTAATCTGTCGGGCTAATGCGCGACGAAGACGTCACTCGCAAGCTCGATACTCCAAGATCCACCACGTCGCGCGCATCGTTCGATTCAATCGACGATGCGCGTTTTGTTTCGGGCACCATCCTCGCCGACCGTTACCGTATCGTCGGTCTACTCGGAAAAGGCGGGATGGGCGAGGTCTATCGCGCCGACGATCTTAAGCTCAGCCAACCGGTCGCACTCAAGTTTCTCCCCGATCAACTTCTCAGCGACGGCGCCGCACTCGCGCGCTTTCATCGCGAAGTGCGCGTGGCCCGTCAGGTTTCGCACAAGAACGTTTGCCGCGTTTACGACATCGGCGAGATCGACGGGCGACACTACCTCTCGATGGAGTTCATCAAAGGCGAGGAACTCTCTTCCCTGCTGCGACGCATTGGCCGCCTTCCGATCGACAAAGCACTGCAAATCGCGCGACAGATCTGTGCTGGTCTAAGCGCAGCGCACGAAAGCGGAATCCTGCATCGCGATCTGAAACCGGCGAACATCATGATCGACGCCGAGGGCAATGCACGCATCACCGATTTCGGTCTCGCCGGATTGGCCGAAGAGATTCGCGAAGACGAAATGTACGCCGGCACGCCCGCCTACATGGCGCCGGAACAGATCGAAGGCGACGTGCCCACCGTCCGCAGCGACATCTTTTCGCTCGGCGTTGTTCTCTACGAACTCTTCACCGGCAAGCGCGCATACGAAGCGCCCTCGCTCGTCGAACTGATCAAACTTCGCCGCAGTGATTCCACGCCAACCAATCCGACAGCGATCGTCAAGGATCTCGATCCCGTAATCGAACGCGTCATCGAACGTTGTTTGCAAAAAGATCCGGCATTGCGTCCAGCGTCGGCGCTGCAGGTAGCAGCCGCGCTTCCAGGCGGCGATCCGATCGCCGCCGCGTTGGCAGCAGGCGAAACGCCGTCACCGGAAATGGTCGCGGCCGCGCCGAAAGCAGGAGCGTTGCGACCGGTTGTCGCAGCGGGAAGTCTCGCCGCTGTGTTCGCATCACTCGTGTTTCTGATCGCTACGTCCGTTTACTGGCGCGCCGAGCGCAACGTGCCGCTCGAAAAACCACCCGAGGTACTCGCCGAACGCGCACGCGAGATCATCACCAGTTTGGGCTATGAAAACAGTCCGGTGGACCAGGCGTACGGGTTCAATCTCGACGAAAGCTTCTACCGGCACCTGCAAAGTACCGGGTACGCGCAGTGGAAACTCGCGCGCGCCGGACAACCACTCACCATCTACTTCTGGTACCGGCAAGCGCCGCGCTACTTGATCGCGGACGGCAGGATAATCGTTCACATCGATAATCCCCCCCTTGACGTCGTGGGAATGACCAACATTGCGCTCGACGGGAAGGGCCGGCTCGTTCGGTTCGACCGGGTTCCGCCGCAAGTCGATACGCCGGAGACGATTCGCGGGTCGACGGAGTGGGCGCCGTTGTTTGCCGCCGCGGGATTGCCGCTCGATAAATATCTTGTGACGGAACCCAGATGGACGCCGTTGCTGTATGCCGATCAACGTGCGGCGTGGGAAGGTCCACACGTGGACCATCCTGATATTCCGGTCCGGATTGAGGCCGCTTCGTTCAAGGGACAAGTGGTCCACTTCGAAGTCATCTTTCCCTGGGACCCGCCGCTGCGGCAGGAAGAGCAAACATCGGGCGCTGGTGAACGCCTCGCTACCATCCTGCTGTTTCTTGTCTTTCTCGCTGTCTTTATCGGCGCGGTGTTAATGGGCCGTAACAATCTGAAGCTCGGCCGCGGTGACCGGCGTGGCGCATCACGATTGGCGATGTTCATATTTCTGTTGTCGCTGACGGGCGGCCTGATCGGCGCAGATCATGTTCCGATCCTCGGCGAAGAGCTCGACATCATTTTTCTGCTCGGCGCCTTCTCAATCACGTTCGCCTGCTTGACCTGGCTGCTCTACATCGCGCTCGAACCGCACATCCGCCGCCGCTGGCCCAGGCTGATCATTTCGTGGAGCCGTTTAATGGCCGGTAATTTTCGCGATCCGATGGTCGGACGCGATTTATTGATCGGCGGGCTGCTAGGTCTGCTACACGGCGCATGCATCGCGATTGGAGCTTTGTTGCCTCGCCTTTTTGGCGTCGACTCTCCACCAGTAGTGATCGGCAACGTGCTCACCCTCGGCAACGTGCGAACGATGCTCGGCGTGTTTTTCAACTCGCACGTGGTAATGAGCATCTTCTCAGGCTTTGGATTCCTCTTCTTCCTATTGCTGCTCTACATCGTGCTGCGGCGACGCTGGCTCGCGGTGCTGGCGATGTTTCTTATTGTGCTGGTGATTGAGGTGTCCGCATTTGCCGCTGCGGGGCCGCGTTATTACTGGCTCGCGTCAATGCTGATCGCGCTGACAGTGGTGACGGTCGTGGCGCGGTTTGGACTACTCGCGACGATGGCCCATCAACTATTCTTCTTCATGCCGATCATGTTTCCGTTGACTAGTGATTTTTCCGCCTGGTATGCGCCGTCGATGGTATTCGCGCTGGCGGTGGTGGTGGGACTATCCGTGTATGGCTTCTACACTTCGCTCGGAGGCCAATCGCTTTTCGGCAACGGCCTGCTCAAAGACGAATAGCGATCAAGAAAACAGCCACTGCACGTAGTCGCTGAGATGCGTAATCATCAGTCCGCCATCTCTCATGAACCCGGTGACAATCGGAATCAAACGGTCGCCCAGCAGGAAGGGCACAACCGCCAGCGAGACGGACGAAAAGATCAGCATGTTCGACGCAGCTTCTGACAAATCGTTTTTCTTCATAGTTTCAACCTTGGGGCGGAAACTTGTGAGTCCTGGCCCACTCCTCAGGGAGTGCGCCCTACCCTTCATGCAGCAAGCAATATGCCGCCGCAGGCCGTAAAATCGGCCTTTCGCGAAACCCCTTACGTACCTTCTCTTTATAGATTTCGGCGCGGAAATCAGCACCGCCGGCAGTCGTTCAAGCACCGGTCAGGGTGATGAAAGTGATGATTGCTCCTCGCAAACTGACGAAGTTTCAGTCGGTATTGCCTGGTCCACTCATTTTGACTTCACGATCGGTCACGTTGGACCAATCTGATTGAACTTCAGTCACGCTGTCCCCATTCGCCGCAAAAATCATATGAATTTTCTAAAGAGAATTTTTGTGGCACCACTCTTGCTCAAGGGGCGGCGATGGTCAGTGAGATTTGACCACCGCGATTCTGATTGGACCACAACATGGACGTGCAAAACACAAAACCTACTTCGACGATGCGCAAGCGCAACGGCTTCACCATGGTTGAGATCCTGATCATGGCAGCGATCCTCTCGATCGTGACCGCGTTCGGACTCATGGGTATCACTCGAGCTCGTGCCTCCGTACGACTCTCCGGCGCCGCGCGCGAGTATGCGACCTACATCGAAAAGGCCCGCATGAACTCGATCCGCAGCCACGCTGACGACGAAAGCGAACGCTCCAACGTCGCGATCGACGAAGCCAGGACCTCTTACACCGTAACGATGGACCTCGATGGCAACGGCGACATGGACACACGGACCATCAACCTTCCCGACGGCGTCACCTTCGAAACTGTCGAAACGATTGGTTTCGATTGGCGCGGCCGCACCGTGAGCATCGTCGACGGCGTTACTACAACCAACGCCCAGGTCTCGATCAGACTCAGGAACAGCTCCGACTCCGTTTCGGTCGACGTCACCGGCTCTGGCGACATCACGATCGACAGCCGCGTGTTTGACGACTCAGTACCGAACGTGAATCTGCGAGTCGCCGATCTTTCTTCAGGCGCCACACCGACGCCAACGCCCGAGATCGCTGACGTCCCAACGAACCCTGATACCGGCGACACGCTTCCCGGCGCAGATCCGACTCCACCGCTCACCGACGGAACAGCAGAAGCGACTCCAACTCCATTCATCGACGACGGAACGCCGGGCTCGAATCCGACGCCGACTCCAACGCCGACGCCAACACCAACTCCGACTCCAACCCCAACACCGTCACCGACGCCAACCCCAACGACGTGCACGATCACAACCGATCCGGCAAACGTGAGTCTGAGCCTCGACGGTACGGCGACGATCAAAGTCAGCCATAACGGCAACAGCAGCGTCACCATCAGCGCGACGTCAAGCAAGCCTTCCGATCTTCAGGTAACACCGGGTGGCGTGCAGACAGTCGGCGCCGGCGCTGCCGCAACATTCACTCTCAAGTCGAAGAGAGCACTTGGAGTTTACAACGTCACCTTCAGTGCCGGCTGCGGTTCGAAAACGGTGCCCGTGATCATCCTTCTCTAAAGAACAGCGAAGAGAGAACCTCCCAATGAAAATCAACCGAACAATGAAAACGGCACGGAACGACAAGCAGGGCGAACGCGGGTTCACCCTGATCGAAACCAGCATCTCGATGGTGGTGATGATGATTGCGGGACTCGCAGTATCTTCGCTCTTCGTCTTCTCGTTGCAGAACAACGTCGGCGGCGGCGACCGCGCACTGGCGATGGCGGTGGGCCAACAGCAGTTGGAACAACTCCGAAGCGTCGCCTACGAAGACACGACGTTGGCGGTGGGTACTACCACCTCGACAGTTTCGAACGGCGAACGCGGTTACACCGTCGTCAAGACGATCGCCGAAGAACTTAACGACGACAACTCCTCGAAAAAGCTTAAGAAGATTACGATCGTGGTGACCCCGACCCTCGGCGCACCCGCCTGGACACGCTCTTCCGTCACTCTTGTCTCATTCCGCTCCAGCCTCGCTTCCGGCACTTACGCAGTCCAATAAATATAAAAGGCACACTCATGCACACCAACCGTTCACAAAACCAGGCCGGCTTCTCGCTGTTCGAGTTGATCATCGCGATGGCCATCACGCTCACGATCATGACACTCTCGTGCGGCCTGCTCGCCGCCGGCTTCAGGATGCGCTCGCGCGAGGATCGCAAGTCAGACGCGATCGCCGACGTGCAGCGCGCGCTCAACATCATGACGCGCGAGATCAGTAACTCGGGCTTGAAACTGCCGTCGGGTCTGCCGGCGATCGCCAGCAACGGCATCGTCACCTCCGACAGCGACACCGACGAACTGCGCATCGTCTCCAACTTGAACGGCATGCCTGACACCGCCAACGCATTTGTCGAAGACACGGACGTAACCGATGCCGATGAAGATGTGAAGTTTCTGATGTACGTGGACGCCGATCTGGGCCAGCGCTACATCGTGCGTTATGAGAAGAATGGATCCAACCAAACCACCGTGCTTGCGAACCGCATCGACTCGTTGGTCTTCCGCTATTACGACGAGAAGGTGACGTATGACACGACTGTTGTCGATGGCGTGTGCGATATCACCAACGTGCGGAATGCCGCAGGCAGTACGGAATCGGAAGTTTCCCCAAGTGCCGCGAAGTTTATCGTGATTGCCGTCGGTGTAACGCTGCCGGCAGTTGGCACCGCGAACACAGAAGGTTATCAGCCCCCCTCCCAAATGCAACTCACCTCAGACGTAGTTCTGCGCAACTCAATCGTTTACTAAGGAGCTGATGACAGTCATGAAACGCGAATCGAAAATGGAAACAAGCCGCCGCTCGGATAGAAAAGGCGAACGAGGCGCTGCCCTGGTAACGATGTTGCTCGTCACCATTCTTTTGTTGGGTGCTGGTGGCGCGCTGATCTTGACGACCTCGATGTCGTCGACGACGGCGATGGGATCAACTGCCGAAATGCAGGCGTACTACGTGGCCGAGTCAGGAATGCAGTCGGCGCTGAACGTGCTCCGCGGAAACGTGAAGCCGCTCGTCACTGCGTCCGATCGCATCAGCTTCCGCACGGCGATTATTCCCGACATCTCGAATGGTCCGGATAATACCGGCAGTCTTCGTCTCGCAGGTTGGCTTCCGTATAACAATCGGCTGGATGCGAATAGCCTGGTGCCGGTCACGATCGGAACCGTTACGGGCGGATATCGCGTAACCGTAGAGAATCTCGATCCGAATAGTCACATTGTCGCGTTTGAGACGTCCGGAACGATTGAGGGAGGCGATTCCGCCAGAACTTTCAACAGCGGTGGGACCAAGGAAGTGACGATTCGCTATACGCCGCAGGCATCGACAACGTTGACGCCGGATCCGTATTCGTTTCCGTTGACGCTCGATTCCACTTTAGGAAGTTTTGTTATCGAGCGACCGGTTGGCAGCACTGATGAAGACGTCGCGATTGCCGAGACGGATTTCGAAATTACGATCACGCAGACGCTGCCGTGGGCCGCGATAACGACGATCGAGGGATCGTTTCAGGGCGAAGTCGACGTGGCGGCAACGACGTTGAAAGTCACGTTTGATAAGGCTTATGTGAAGGCTGACGGGACCACCTATGCATTGAATCTTGGTGGTACGCAGGTTCTGGATCTGGCGTACGCGTCGTCGCCCGCGACTACGGCGATTCCGTTAAAGGTTACTTCGCCGGATCCGAAGCGATTGTTGCTCAAGTCGTTTGGCTTTGGACCACAGGGTTCTGAGAAGCGGCTCGAATTGATGGTCAATCGCGAGTATCTCGATTTCGAGATGCCGGCGGGTGTCTTGCTGCGTGGCTCCGACGATTGCACGCCGCTGAACCTCGACACTGGTAGCAGCGGCACGAAGTGGTACTCCGGTGCTGACTACTCAGGCGTTGACCCGCAAAAGCCGACGTTCGCAGTTTCGCCGTGTGATGAGTCAGACGCTGACGCTGGGATCGTCAAGCACGATACAGTTGCGGATCCTGAGATTGGGTTGTTGAAAGACGATGCCGCGAGTGGCGAAGTTGAACAACCATCGTTCCTCGACACTGCTGCAAAAGCTCGCATCTATTTGAACGCGCTGCAAAGCAAAGCGCAGACGCTGGGACGTTACTTCAATCCGGGCACCGGGGCGACAACGATTAACGACGCGCTGGATGCGCCGCAGTTCACGTTCGTCGACGGCAATGCAACGCTGACTAAGGGTTCGGGTTTTCTCGTCGTGACAGGCAGGTTGACGATGAGAGGTAACACGGATTTCAAAGGCATCATCCTGGTGCTTGGCGAAGGTGTGTTGGAGCGGGATGGTGGTGGTAACGGCGAGATCCTCGGTGGTATTACGATCGCGAAATTCGATCGCACCTCGGGCAACTTCCTCGCGCCCACATTCACGACAAACGGCGGTGGCAACTCCAACGTCCAATACGACTCCGCCTCGGTACGCAGCGCCAACGGCTCCGGCATGAACGTCTCCGGGATTCGCGAGTTCTAGTTCACACCACATTCCCCTACGATCCACCCACGCACGTGGGTGGATTTTTTGTTTTAGAACCTGCGCCCGCAACTAGACCGCGTGATAAACCTGCTCGACGGAAACCAGTACTGTTTCTTCTGATAGAGCTTCCATAGCGGCGTTTCTTAACTCGCGCACATACGCAGCCACAATAGCGAAGTCAGTTGAAAGCGCCACCGGCGCATCCGAATACAGAAGACTGACTGTATCCGGTATCCAGTGACCTGATGCCGACAGATAGCTACCTTCAAGGCCCCGAAGAACACTGCTTCCACCGAAGGCGTACGTTAGCTCTTCCTGGAACGACTGCAATAAGTTTTGATACTCGGAGTTCGGAAGGTCAGGAAGATAGACCTCAACTCTTGTTCGCTCGAGCAGTGGCAAGGAACCGCTCCTTTCGCTGAGGAAACTCCTTCATTCGTTTAATGGCTTCTTCTTTGGAAACCGTAGCGCGGGGAGGGCGTTCGGTTTTGATTTGATTTGAGGTTTTGGATTTCTTCATGAGGGCATTGTACGCACACGATCGCAAATGTTCAACGCACTTAAGATCTTGTCCCAAGTCGACAAAGCGGTAATACTCTGCGGTCATGTCTACACAGGTTTCAGCGGTCGTATCGGCGCAGAGGGTGGCGTTGAGGTGTGAGGGGTTGGTGAAGAGGTTCGCGGATGTGACGGCGGTTGATGGGCTCGACCTAAAGGTGTTTGGTGGGGAGTGTTTTGGGTTACTTGGGCCGAATGGGGCCGGGAAGACGACCACAGTTGAAATACTCGAAGGATTGACGATGCCCGATGAGGGTGAAGTCGAGTTGTTGGGGCAACGGTGGAATTCGAGCGACGATCGGGCGCTGCGTGAACGGATTGGTGTTCAGTTACAGGAAACACAGCTCGCCGAGAAGGTCACCGTTGTAGAAACACTGCGGTTGTTTCGCAGTTTCTACAAACGCGGACACAGCGTCGAAGAAGTTATCCGAACAGTTGCGCTCGAAGAAAAACGAAACGCACGAGTGGGCAAACTCTCGGGCGGACAGAAACAAAGGCTCGCCGTTGCGTGCGCGCTCGTTAGCGATCCGGAACTGCTGTTTCTCGATGAACCGACCACCGGGCTCGATCCGCAAGCTCGTCTATCGCTGTGGGACATCGTCGAGAAATTTCGCGACGGCGGCGGCACGATTCTCCTCACCACGCATTACATGGAAGAAGCGGCGCGTCTCTGCGACCGCGTCGCGATCATGGACCATGGCAAGGTCATCGCGCTCGGTACGCCGGCGGAACTAATCGAATCTCTCGGCGCAGACCAGGTCATTGAATTCAGCGTTGCGACCGCGCTCACAAACGACGATGCGTTAACAAACCTGCCGGCAGTGAAACACTTGCACAAACGCGCTGAGATATACGCGCTCACAGTGTCCGAGATCGGCGTCGCGTTGCCTGCACTACTCGCGGAAATCAAACAACAGCAATCAGAAGTCGTCACACTCACAACACACCAGGCAACGCTCGAAGACGTATTCGTCAGCTTGACGGGGAGAATGCTGCGCGATGGCTGAAGCAAACGAAACGCTTGTAGACAAGAACGTCACTTCGAATAGCAGCGACTCCGGAACGGATCGGTCAGAATCGCTTCATCCGCTGGTCGAGCTGACTGCCACGCGCGTTCGCGAGTTCCTGCGTGAAAAAGAGGCGGTGTTCTGGGTCTTTATCTTTCCGGTGTTGATGACGTTCGCACTCGGCATTGCCTTCCGCAACACAGCACCCGACAAAACACCAGTCGCGATCGAATCAACAGCAGACGCACGCGCAAACGAGGTGGCCCAACTGTTGTCTGGTTCTCCTGACGTTACAGCTACTGTCATGAGCCCCGACGAAGCAGGAACGGCACTCCGAAGCGGCAAGGTGTCGATCGTCGTACGGCCGCAAAACGACTCTTACGATTATCGTTTCGATCCAACGCGACCCGAAAGCCGCACCGCTCGGCTAATCGTCGACGACGCCCTGCAACGTGGCAAAGGACGCGCCGACGTCGTGAAGATCGGCGAAGAGAAGATCACCGAACCCGGTGCGCGTTACGTCGACTTCCTTGTTCCCGGTCTGATTGGAATGAACCTGATGGGCAGCGGCTTGTGGGGATTGGGCTTCACAGTCGTGATCGCGCGCTCGCGCAGGATCCTCAAACGCTTTGCAGCGACACCGATGCGACGCTCGCATTACCTGTTTTCGTTCATGCTGTCCCGGCTCGTGTTTCTGGTGCTGGAAGTGGCGGCGGTCGTGGTCTTCGCGTGGCTCGTCTTTGGTTTCACCGTGCGCGGATCGTGGCTGAGTCTGATTCTAGTCACAATGCTGGGTGGCTTTACTTTCTCAGGTATCGGCATGCTCGTCGCCGCACGGCCGACGACGATCGAAGGCGTATCGGGTTTGATGAACTTCATTATGCTGCCGATGTGGTTGCTATCGGGAACATTCTTCTCATCCGAGCGCTTTCCTCAGGTGCTCCAACCGTTCATCAAAGCGCTGCCGCTGACTGCTCTCAACAACGTGCTCCGGTCGGTCATGAACGAAGGCGCGGCGCTGTGGTCCAACTGGATTCCGATCAGCATCCTGCTCGCCTGGTGCGTCGTCAGTTTCATCATCGCGCTGAAGATTTTTA